>NZ_RPSE01000108.1:0-16804 GCF_003949955.1 Streptomyces sp. WAC05292 | reverse complement strand
CCCCTCCCCCGGCGCCGTCGACCTCGCCTGGACCGCCCCCGACACCGGCCGGCCCACCGAGGCGTACGAACTGCACGTCAACGGCAAGCCCGTCACCGTCATCCAATTCGGTGCAGGTGCGGTGCCGGCCGGACAGGCGGCGCACCGCCTCACCGTCACCGAGCCGCCGGGCACCGTGTGGGAACTGCGGCTGCGCGCCCGGCTGCCGGACGGCACCTGGGGCGCCTTCTCCGAGCGCCGGCGCATCGTACTGGCGGGATGAACGGCCCGGAGGGACATCGGCGAGGTGACAGCGATCCGGGCGTAACGGCACGTCGGATCGCGAAGATCACGCACAATACTCCCGTGTTCGGAGAGTACTCGTTCAACAACAGACCGGCGGATTCCGCGGACGGCGACCCCGGTCCCGCAGCCTCCGCACCACCGGGGAACCTCCCGCCGGAGCCCGCCGGCTTCATCGGCCGGGAGGAGGAACTCACCGCGTTACACCTCCTGTTGCACACCCGCCGGCTCGTCACGCTCACCGGCGTCGGCGGCGTCGGCAAGTCCCGGCTCGCCCTGAGCGCCGCCTCCCACCCGGAACAGGCCCGCCCCGACGGCGTCTGGTGGGTGGACCTCTCGCCGCTGCGCGACCCCGCACTGCTCACCATGACCGTCGCCCACGCCGTGGGACTCGCCGACCACTCCGCACGCCCCCTCGACGAGGAACTGTGCGCCTGGATGGCCGACAAGGAGCTGCTCCTCGTCCTCGACACCTGCGAGCACATGGTGGCCGACTGCCGCCACCTCGCCGGCGAACTCCTGCAGTCCGCCCCGGACCTGACCGTCCTCGTCACCTCCCGCGAACCGCTGGGCAGCCCCTGCGAGAAGGTCGTCGAGCTGTCCCCGCTGCCCTGCGAGGGCTCCGACAGCGACGCCCTCGCCCTCTTCCGCGACCGCGCCCTGGCCGCCTCCCCGCGCACGGCCGCCGTCTTCGACGACCCCGCCCGGACGGCCCTCGCCGCCGAGGTGTGCCGCCGCCTCGACGGCATCCCCCTCGCCCTGGAGCTCGCCGGGGCCCGCCTGCGGACGTGGCCGCTGGAGCGGATGGCGCAGCGCCTCGGCGACCGCTTCGAGGTGCTGGCCGACTCCGGCGGCCGGCCCGGACGGCCGCCCCGCCACCGCACGATGCGGACGGCGATCGGGTGGAGCCACGAGCTGTGCGAACCGCTGGAGCGGCTGCTGTGGGCCCGGCTGTCCGTCTTCACCGGCGACTTCGACGTGGCGGCCGCGCGGGCCGTCTGCTCGGGCGGCCCGCTCTCCGCTGCCCGTGTCGAGCGGGTGCTCTCCGGGCTCGTCGCCAAGTCCGTGGTGCGCCGGCTGCAGGAGCGGGGCGCGGGGGCCCGCTACCGGATGCTGGATTCGATCCGCGAGTACGGCCACGACTGGCTGGGCGAGCTCGGCGAGGTGCGGGCGGTCGCCGACCGGCACGCGCACTGGTACGCCGCGCTCTCCCGGGCGGCCGACCGCGGCTGGATCGGCCCGCGGCAGGTCGACTGGTACCGCAGGATGACCGCCGAGCACCCCCAGCTGCGGACGGCGCTGGAGCACCTGCTCGGCACCGACCCCGCGGCGGCCCTGGAGATGGCGGGGGCGCTGTGGTTCTTCTGGTTCTCCTGCGGGCACGTCCACGAGGGCCGCGGCTTCCTGGAGCGGGCCCTGGAGGAGGGCCCGCCCGCGGGACCGGACCGCGCCCAGGCGCTGTGGGCCCTCGGGCTGACCGCCCTGCTGCAGGGCGACATGGACACGGCACGGCGGCTCGGCGAGGAGTGCACGCGCCTGGCGGACGGGGTGCAGGACCCGGAGCGGGCTCTGCGGGCCGCCCACCTGTACGCGGCGGCTCTGATGCTGCCCGGCGACCCGCGGCGGGCCCTGGAGCTCGCCGGGCCGCGGGCCCGGGCCGGGCACGGGGGGCCGCAGGACGGGCCGGGCCGGCTGCTGTGCCGGCTGGTCACCGGGTACGCCCTGTGCGACCTGCGCCGGTACGAGGAGGCGGCCGAGGAGGCGCGCGGCCTGCGCGAGGCGTGCGCCGACCTCGACGAGCGCTGGCTGCGGGCATACGCGGACTACGTCCTCGCCGTCGCGGCGTTCGGGCTCGGCCACCCGGAGGAGGCCGCCCGGCACGTGCGGGCCATGCTGTCGGGGAAGCGGCTGCTGGGCGACCGCATCGGGATCGCGCTGGGCCTGGACCTGCTCGCGGCGGCGGTGGCGGCGCTCGGCGACGGCGAGCTCGCGGCCCGGCTGCTCGGCGCGGGACACGCCTGGTGGCGGACGGTGGGGCGGCCCCAGATGGGCTCACCCTCGCTGACGGCCCTGCGCGAGCAGGGCGAGCGGCAGGCACGGGCGGCGATCGGCGACGCGGCCTACGAGAGCGCCTTCCTGGGAGGCGCGGCGGCTCCCACCGGCTGACCGGCAGCCGGCGGGAGCCGGAGGCACTGCTGCGGACGTGCTGCCGAGGGGGCTCCCGTCAGTACGGGAGCGGTCTTCCCGACGGCGTGCGCAGGTCCAGGTCTCGGGGGGCGGGCTTCGGGACGGGCTTGCGGATCAGCTGTTGGCGCATGCGGCCTCCTCGCTCAGACCAGGGCCGGGCGGCGGGGTCCCACCACGCGGCCGTCGGGGAGCAGTTCGCCGGTGTCGTCGAAGACCAGGAGGCCGTTGCACAGCAGGCTCCAACCCTGTTCGGGGTGGGAGGCCACCACGCGGGCGGCATCGTGGTCTGCGCTGTCGGCGGACGGGCAGGGGGGCTGGTGGGAGCACATGGCGCACCTCCTCGCTGTGTGGCGCGGGAGGCCGGCGGTCACCCGGTCGGTTCCGCGATCCACGGTGGCCGTGAGTATTGCCGATGGCCACCCCCGGACGGAACCCGTTTCGGCCGTCCGGTTCGGGGTGTGTATGCCCGGCTACGATGCGCTCATGCCCGGTATCCGCATCGTTCACCGTACGCGTCTGCCGCCCGGCGAGGCCTGGCGGCGGCTCACCGACTGGGAGCGGCACGGCACGCAGGTCCCGCTGACCCGGACGACCGTCGAGACGCCGCCGCCGACCGGGGTCGGCACCCGCTTCACGGCGCGCACCGGAGTGGGCCGGCTCACGTTCGACGACCCGATGGAAGTCGTGTCGTGGCGGCCCCCGTCGGACGGGCGGGAGGGGACCGTCCGGCTGGTGAAGCGCGGTCGGGTGGTCCTCGGGTGGGCGGAGATCGAGGTGCGCCCCATGGAGGGCGGCGGGGCCGAGGTGCTGTGGCGCGAGGACCTGCGGGTGCGGGGGTTCGGCCGGCCGTTCGACCCGCTGGTCGCGGCGGCCGGGCGGCTGCTGTTCGGGCGCGCGCTCGTCCGTTTGCTGCGTACCTGACATTCCGGGCTAGGGTTCCGTGATCACCGCTTCCGGCGGCCGCCGCAGCACCGAGGAGGAACCCGTGGCCACTCCGCCCCCGCAGCACGGCGCAGGCCCGTACGCGCAGCACGGGCCGCCGTACGGCTCCTACGTCCCGCGGCAGGGGCAGGGCCCGTACCCGCCGGTGCCCGGGCCGCCCCCGGTGGCGCCGCAGGGCCCGTACGGGATGCCCGTCGGCCCGGCGGGGGTGCCCGACTGCCGGATGTGCGGCTCGGTGCCCGCGGTGCACGGGACGGTGCGCGGACACCAGGGCATGGTCGTGCTGATGCGCTTCCTGCGCACGGAGGGGCCGCTGTGCCGCGACTGCGGGCTCGCCACCTACCGCCGGATGCAGTCGGACACCCTCTGGCAGGGCTGGTGGGGGCCCCTGTCGCTGTTCGCCGCCCCGGTGACCCTGCTGATGAACCTGGGCCCCCGGGCGGCCTACTACCGGCTTCCGCCCCCGGCGAACGGCATCCTGCGGCCACTGGACCCGGGGAAGCCGCTGTGGCGCCGTCCGCCGGCCCTGCTCGTGCTCGCCGCGGTCGTGCTGGTGTCGTTCGCGCTGCCGACGCTGATCGTCGTCGGCCTGCTGGCCGGCGGCGGCGGGATGCCGCAGCCGCTGGCCACGGGCCAGTGCGTGCGCAACGTCGGCGACTGGAAGGAGCAGAAGCTGCTGGTCGTGGACTGCTCCTCGCCCGACGCCCAGTACCGGGTCCAGCCGGCCCCCTGCGCGGGCGGCGACTACATCGCCGCCCTGGAGTACACCCCGGAGGACGGCTCCCTGCGCTGCCTGCGGCCGCTGGACCGGCCGACCCGCTAGCGGATCGGCATGCCGGAGAGGGTGCGGGCGATGACCAGGCGCTGGATCTCGCTCGTGCCCTCGAAGATGGTGTAGATGGCGGCGTCGCGGTGCATCCGCTCCACCGGGTACTCGCGGGTGTAGCCGTTGCCGCCGAGGATCTGCACGGCCTGGGCGGTGACCTTCTTGGCGACCTCGCTCGCGTACAGCTTCGACATGGAGCCCTCCGCGGAGGTGAACGGCCGCCCGGCGACCGCCATCCAGGAGGCTCGCCAGACCAGCAGGCGGGCCGCGTCGATCTGCGTGCGCATGTCGGCCAGCTGGAAGGCGACGCCCTGGTTGTCGATGATCGGCCGGCCGAACTGGGTGCGGGTCTTCGCGTAGTCGAGGGCGACCTCGTAGGCCGCGCGGGCGGTGCCCACCGCCATGGCGCCGACGGCGGGGCGGGAGGCCTCGAAGGTGGCCATGGCGGCGTTCTTGACGCGCTCGCCGCCGGCCCGGGCGCTCTCGCGGGCCCGGGCGAGCCGCTCGTCGAGCTTCTCCTTGCCGCCGAGCAGGCAGGACCCGGGGACCCGCACGTCCTCCAGGACGACCTCGGCGGTGTGGGAGGCGCGGATGCCGTGCTTCTTGAACTTCTGGCCCTGGGAGAGGCCGGGGGTGCCGGGCGGGACGATGAAGGAGGCGTGCCCCTTGGTGCCGAGGCCGGGATCGACAACGGCGACGACGATGTGGACGTTGGCGATGCCGCCGTTGGTGGCCCAGGTCTTCGTCCCGTTCAGGACCCACTCGTCCTTGGCCTGGTCGTATACGGCCCGGGTGCGCATGGAGCCGACATCGGAGCCGGCATCGGGCTCGGAGGAGCAGAAAGCGGCGACCTTCACGTCGTCGGGGGTGCCGTACATCTGCGGGATCCAGGTGCCGATCTGCTCCTCGGTGCCGTTGGCGAGGACGCCGATGGCGGCGAGGCCCGTGCCGACGATCGACAGGGCGATGCCCGCGTCGCCCCAGAACAGCTCCTCCATGGCCATCGGGACGCCGAGGCCGGTGGGGTCGAAGAACTGCTGGGCGTAGAAGTCGAGGGAGTAGATGCCGACCTTGGCGGCCTCCTGGATGACGGGCCAGGGCGTCTCCTCCCGCTCGTCCCACTCGGCGGCGGCGGGCCGGATGACGTCGGCGGCGAAGCCGTGGATCCAGTCCCGGACCTGCCTCTGGTCCTCGTTGAGCTCCATGGTGAACTCCGCCATGTCCCCTCCAACAACGCGCCCGCCAGTGCGTTACTGGCGGTAACCTCTACGGTGGCCACAGTCTGTTACCGGTGAGTAGTCAGTGTCAAGCGCGGACCGTCCCCCACCGGCCGGTTCATCTGCCGAGGTGCCCGGGGTGTTACGTTGCGTGGGCGTCACGCACCATCGCAAGGGCGGGGAGAGAACACGTCATGGACACCACGCAGCAGGCCGGCGAACCGGGCACGGCCGAACGCCGCCGCCGGGAGCTGCTCGAAGCGGCCGACCGCGTCGTCCTCAGGGACGGCCCCAAGGCGTCCATGAACGCCATCGCCGCCGAGGCCGGCATCACCAAGCCGATCCTCTACCGGCACTTCGGCGACAAGGCCGGTCTCTACCAGGCCCTCGCCGTACGGCACACCGACGCCCTGCTCGGCTCGCTGCGGGCGGCGCTCGACGCGCCCGCCGAGCGCCGCCGCCGGGTGGAGTCCACCCTGCACACCTACCTCGCGGCGATCGAGGCCCGCCCGCAGGTCTACCGCTTCCTGATGCATCCGACCGAGGACTCGCACGGCGCCGACACCGGCTTCGACGTCGGCCGGCACTCCGCCCCCCTCCTGCGCCGGCTCGGCGAGGAGCTGGCCGAGGTGATCAGCGAGCGCGTGGACCTCGGCCCCGGCGGCGAGCGGCTGGCCCGCATCTGGGGGCACGGGATCGTCGGCATGATGCACGCGGCCGGCGACTGGTGGCTCGGCGAACGCCCGTGCACGCGCGAGGAGTTGGTCTCGGGCCTGACCGACCTGCTGTGGGGCCGGCTGGCCACCGCCGGCGACCGGCCGGACGGCCCCGGCTTCTAGGCCGCCTCAGGCCGCACACCGGGCGTGCCCGGCCGGTGCGCGGCCCGCCCCGGGGTCAGCGCCCCAGCGCGTGCAGGCCGCGGGCGCCCCAGGGCGTCCTGCGGATCGCCCGCCGCAGCCGGCGGCCCCGCATCCCGGCCACCCGCTGCGCGTACACGGTGCCGTCGAGGTGGTCGCACTCGTGCTGGAGGCAGCGGGCGAAGAACCCGGTGCCGGTGATCCGCACCGGGTCCCCGTCCGCGGTGGTCCCCTCGACGACCGCCCGGTCGAAGCGGGGCGTGCCGGCCTCCAGGCCGGGGAGGGAGAGGCAGCCCTCGGGGCCGAGGTACTCGTCGCCTCCGGCCTCGACGAGGCGCGGGTTGACGACGTGGCCCACGTGCCGGACGTCCTCGTCGTCGGGGCAGTCGTAGACGAACACCCGCAGCCCCACGCCGATCTGGTTCGCGGCCAGGCCGACGCCCTCGGCGGCGTACATGGTGGCGAACATGTCCTCGACCAGCGCGCCGAGGTCGGGGCCGAAATCGGTCACCTCCGCGCACGGCGAGTGGAGCACCGGATCGCCCAGGATGCTCATGGTGCGGACGGTGCCCGAAGTCCCGGGGATGACGCGCTGTCGCATGGCCGTAAGCCTACGACGGGCGAATATATGAGGAGATCCGCGGCTGTCCGGGGGCGCCGCGGTCAGGGCCCCGGCCGGTACTGGATAGGCTGGGGCCGGTCGACGCAAGGAGGACTAGGGACGATGGCAGGCAACACAGAGCCGCTTTCGCCGCGCGCCAAACTGGCCGTGACGGCGGGCAGGGCCGCGGCGGCGGTGTCGCGGGCCGCGGGGCGCGGAAGCGGATCGGTGATCGGCGGCAAGGTCGCACTCAAACTTGACCCCGACCTCCTCGGAGCACTCGCGCAGCACCTCGACGTCGTCCTCGTCTCCGCCACCAACGGCAAGACCACGACGACGCGCCTGATCGCGGAGGCCCTGCGGGCCAGCGGGCCGGTGGTCTCCAACGCCCTCGGGGCGAACATGCCGGCCGGCATCACCTCCGCCCTCGCGGGCGGCTCGGACGCCAAGTACGGCGTCATCGAGGTGGACGAGAAGTACCTGGCGGGAGTCGCCCGGGACGTCACCCCGAAGGCGATCGCGCTGCTGAACCTCTCGCGCGACCAGCTGGACCGCGCCGCCGAGACCCGCATGCTCGCGGAGAAGTGGCGCGAGGGCCTGGCCGGCTCCAAGGCGGTCATCGTCGCCAACTGTGACGACCCGCTGATCGTGTGGTCGGCCTCCTCCTCCCAGAACGTGGTGTGGGTGGCCGCCGGCCAGGAGTGGAAGGACGACGCCTGGTCGTGCCCCTCCTGCGGCGGCGTGATGCAGCGGCCCGGGGACGACTGGTTCTGCGGCGAGTGCGGCTTCCGCCGGCCCGCCCCGAGCTGGGTGCTCTCCGGCGACCACGTCCTCGACCCGCACGGCTCGGCGTGGCCGATCAGCCTCCAGCTGCCGGGCCGCGCCAACAAGGCGAACGCGGCCACCTCGGCCGCCGTGGCCGCCGTCTTCGGTGTGCCGCCGCAGGTCGCGCTGGAGCGGATGTACCAGGTGCAGGCGGTCGCCGGCCGGTACGACGTGGTGCGGTTCCAGGACCGTGAGCTGCGGCTGCTGCTCGCCAAGAACCCGGCGGGCTGGCTCGAAACGTTTTCGCTGATCGACCAGCCGCCCGCCCCGGTGATCCTCTCGGTCAACGCCCGCGGCGCCGACGGCACGGACACCTCGTGGCTGTGGGACGTGGACTACCCGCGCCTCGCCGGCCACCCGATCTTCGTGATCGGCGACCGGCGGCTCGACCTGGCCGTCCGCCTCGAGGTCGCCGGGCTGGACTTCCGGGTCTGCGAGACGCTCGACGAGGCCGTGCAGCTCGCCCCGCCCGGCCAGATCGAGCTGATCGCCAACTACACCGCCTTCCAGGACGTGCGCCGCCGCGTCGGCAACTAGCCACCCATAGAGGACAAGAGCATGAGCGACAACAGCCTGCGCCTGGTGTGGGTCTACCCCGACCTGCTCAGCACGTACGGAGACCAGGGCAACGTTCTCGTGGTGGAGCGCCGGGCGCGCCGGCGCGGCCTGGACGTGCAGCGCGTGGACGTGCGCAGCGACCAGCCGATCCCGACCTCGGGCGACATCTACCTGATCGGCGGCGGCGAGGACCGCCCGCAGCGGCTCGCCGCCGAGCGCCTGGTGCGCGACGGCGGCCTGGAGCGGGCCGTCTCGAACGGGGCGATCGTGTTCTCCGTGTGCGCCGGCTACCAGATCCTGGGCAACGAGTTCGTCAACGACATGGGCGAGCGGCAGCAGGGCCTCGGCCTGCTGGACGTCGTCACCGTCCGCGGCGAGGGCGAGCGCTGCGTCGGCGACGTCCTCGCGGACATCGACCCTCAGCTCGGCCTGCCGCAGCTGACGGGCTTCGAGAACCACCAGGGCGTCACGCACCTCGGCCCCGGCGCCAAGGCGTTCGCCCGCACCCGCCTGGGCCGCGGCAACGGCACGGGCGACGGCACCGAGGGCGCGTACAACGAAACGGTGTTCGGCACGTACATGCACGGCCCCGTCATGGCGCGCAACCCGCTCATCGCGGACCTGCTGCTGAAGCTGGCCCTCGACGTGAACGCGCTGCCGCCCATCGACGACCGCTGGTACGACGCGCTGCGCGCGGAGCGCATCGCCGCGGCCACGCAGCCCGCGTGACCCCGGCGGCGTAACCCCGGGTACGCCCGGCGTTCGGCCCGGATTCCCCTCGGGGGTCCGGGCCGATGTGCGTTCGCACGAGGAACCCGACCGTCATGCGGACGATGGTTCAGTCCGGTGCCGATCCGCTAGTAGGGTGACGGGTAGTTCCAACCGGACGACGTGGTCCGGTCGTCGGCCCACGTTGCAAAGGTCTTCCTGCCATGCGCATTGGTGTGCTCACTTCCGGTGGCGACTGCCCCGGCCTCAACGCCGTCATCCGCTCCGTCGTGCACCGCGCCGTCGTCGACCACGGCGACGAGGTCATCGGCTTCCACGACGGCTGGCGCGGGCTCCTTGAGGCGGACTACCGCAAGCTCGACCTCGATGCGGTGGCCGGCATCCTCGCCCGCGGCGGCACCATCCTCGGCTCCTCCCGCGTCCAGCCCGCGCACCTGCGCGACGGCGTGGAGCGGGCCCGCGGACACGTCGCGGACCTCGGCCTGGACGCCATCATCCCGATCGGCGGCGAGGGCACGCTGAAGGCGGCGAACCTGCTCTCGCAGGGCGGCCTGCCGATCGTGGGCGTGCCGAAGACCATCGACAACGACATCGCCTCGACGGACGTCACCTTCGGCTTCGACACGGCCGTCGGCGTCGCCACGGAGGCGCTGGACCGGCTGAAGACGACCGCCGAGTCCCACCAGCGCGTGATGGTCGTGGAGGTCATGGGCCGCCACACCGGCTGGATCGCCCTGCACTCGGGCATGGCGGCCGGCGCACACGCCATCGTCGTGCCGGAGCGGCCGTTCGACATCGAGGAGCTGGCCGGGATCGTCGGCGAGCGCTTCTCCGCGGGCAAGCGGTTCGCGATCGTCGTCGTCGCCGAGGGCGCGAAGCCGCGGCCGGGCACCATGGAGTACGCGGAGGGCGGCACCGACCAGTACGGCCACGAGCGCTTCGCCGGCATCGGCAACATCCTGGCGGTGGAGCTGGAGCGCCGCCTGGGCAAGGAGGCCCGCCCGGTCATCCTGGGCCACGTCCAGCGCGGCGGCACCCCGACCGCGTACGACCGGGTGCTGGCCACCCGCTTCGGCTGGCACGCGGTGGAGGCGGCGCACCGCGGCGAGTTCGGGATGCTGACCGCGCTGCGCGGCACGGAGATCGAGATGGTGCCGCTCGCCCGTGCGGTGGAGAGCCTGAAGACGGTCCCGGCGGAGCGCTACGCCGAGGCGCAGACGGTTCTGTGACCTTTCTCCCCTTCTGTCGCCGCCCCCGGACGCAAGCGCGTACGGGGGCGGCACTACTGTGGTGGGGCACCACGGTCAAGGGAGTGAACAGATGGATCACAGCGGTCACGGCTCGGGCATGCACACGCACATGGACCTGCCGCCGTTCACGCTGGGCCGTGCTCTGGAGTTCTCCTTCGACGCGTTCTTCCTGATCGGCTCGCTCGTCGGCCTCGGCCTCTACCTGTGGGGTGTGGTGCGGCTCAAGCGGCGCGGGGACGCCTGGCCCGCGGGGCGGATCGTCGCCTTCTGCGCGGGCGTGCTGAGCGTGGCGCTGATGATGTGCACCAAGCTCAACGACTACGGCATGGTCATGTTCAGCGTGCACATGGTGCAGCACATGGTGATCAGCATGCTGTCGCCGATCCTGCTGCTGCTGGGCGCCCCGGTGACGCTCGCGCTCCGCGCGCTTCCGCCCGCCGGCCGCGGCCGCAAGGGCCCGCGGGAGCTGCTGCTGGCGCTGCTGCACAGCCGCTACATGCGGGTGGTCACCCACCCGGCGTTCACCATCCCCATGTTCATCGCCAGCCTCTACGCCCTGTACTTCACGCCGCTCTTCGACTTCCTGATGGAGAGCAAGCCCGGGCACATCGGGATGATGGTCCACTTCCTGGCCGTCGGCCTGGTGTTCTTCTGGCCGATCATGGGCGTGGACCCGGGCCCGCACCGGCCCGGCTACGTGATGCGCATGCTGGAGCTCTTCGCCGGGATGCCGTTCCACGCCTTCTTCGGCATCGCGCTGATGATGGCGAGCGAGCCGATGATCGGGACCTACAGCAACCCGCCGGCCTCGCTCGGCATCGACCCCCTGCTCGACCAGCAGTGGGGCGGCGGCATCGCCTGGGCCTTCAGCGAGATCCCCTCGGTGCTGGTGCTGATCGCCCTGATGTACCAGTGGTACCACTCCGAGCAGCGGGCGGCGAAGCGCTCCGACCGGGCCGCGGACCGCGACGGCGACGCCGAGCTGGAGGCGTACAACGCGTATCTGGCGTCGCTTCGCGCGCGTCAGTAGCGCGCGGGCGCCTCCGCGCGCCACCATGGGGCATGACCGGTTCCGTCAAGGCGATGGCCGTCATGACCTTCGCCGCCCTCGTGGCCGTCGCCACCTATTCCGTGGCCCTCGGCAGCAACGGCTGGCTGTGGTTCGGCTGGGTCGTCCTGGGGCTCCTCACCGCGGCGATGGGCGCGTCCCGCAGCGGCTGAGGGCGCCCGCGCACCGCGGCCCGGGCCGGTTTCCGGCCTGCCGGCCGCCGCCGTGCCGCGGCACTGCCGCGCTGCCGCGCCGTCCCGGGCGCCCGTCCGTCCGTACGATGGCGGTGACGACGGGACGGGGCGACGGGAGCTGCCGGTGTTCTACCTCTTGCTCAAGCACGTGTTCCTGGGGCCGCTGCTGCGGCTGCTGTTCCGGCCGCGGATCGAGGGGCTGGAGTACGTCCCGGACGAGGGGGCGGCGATCGTCGCGGGCAACCACCTGTCCTTCTCCGACCACTTCCTCATGCCCGCGGTCCTCCGGCGGCGGATCACCTTCCTCGCGAAGGCCGAGTACTTCACGGGGCCCGGGCTGAAGGGCCGGCTGACCGCCTTCTTCTTCCGCAGCGCCGGCCAGATCCCCGTCGACCGGTCGGGCAAGGAGGCCGGCCGGGCCGCGCTGCGCGAGGGCCTGGAGGTGCTCTCCCGCGGCGAGCTGCTGGGGATCTACCCCGAGGGCACCCGCTCGCACGACGGGCGGCTGTACAAGGGCAAGGTCGGGGTGGCGGCGATGGCGCTGGGCGCGGGGGTGCCCGTGGTGCCGTGCGCGATGGTCGGCACGTTCGAGGTGCAGCCGCCGGGCCGGAAGATCCCGAGGATCCGGCGGGTCACCATCCGCTTCGGCCGGCCGCTGGACTTCTCGCGGTACGCCGGGATGGAGGGCGAGCGGGCGGTGCTGCGCGCCGTCACCGACGAGATCATGTACGCGATCCTGGAGATGTCGGGCCAGGAGTACGTCGACCGGTACGCCGCCGAGGTGAAGGCGGAGGCGGAGGAGGCGCGGAAGACGGCCCGGCGCAGGACGCGCTGAGCCGTCCTCGGCGCGGGTGCGGCGCCCGCGGCGGCGGGTCTCACCGCCGCCGCGGGGCCGTACCGGGGGTCACCGGACGACGGGCAGCTCCTCGCGGGGCGGGAACTGCGCCGCGGGGTCCTCGGCGAGCGACCGTGCGGCGGCCGGGGCCGGTGCGACCGGGGTGGCGTGCGGGTCGCAGACCACGTCCCGGGCGTCGACCTTCCCGTGCAGCAGGTAGGCGTCGACCCGGGTGTTGATGCAGGGGTTCACCAGGCTCGTCACGCCGTGCGAGCCGGCGGCCCGCTCGGTGATCAGGCGCGAGCCGGCGAGGCGCCGGTGCAGCTCGACCCCGCCCCGGTACGGGGTGGCGGCGTCGCGCTCGGACTGGACGATGAGGACGGGCGGCAGGCCGCGGCGGGCGCCGACCTCGATCGGGGTGTGCTGCTTGGACTTCCATGTCGCGCAGGGCAGGTTCATCCAGGCGTTCGACCAGGTCAGGAACGGGTACTTGGCGTGCAGCGCCGTGTTGTCGCGGTCCCACTTCGTCCAACTCGTGGGCCACTTGGCGTCGGTGCACTCCACGGCCGTGTAGACGGCGTTGCCGTTCTCCGCGGCCGCGTTGCCCCGGACGTCGGACATGTCCGGGGTGATCGCCTCGATCAGCGGCTGCGGGTCGCCCGCGGCCCAGGCGCTGAAGGCCTGCGCGACCGGCACCCAGGAGGAGTCGTAGTAGGGGGCGGCCTGGAAGAAGTTGATGAGTTCGGCCGGGCCGGCGACCCCGCCGAGCGGGTTGGCCTTCGCCTGGGCGCGCAGCTGCTGCCACTTCGCCTCGACCGCGGCGCGGGTCCCGCCGAGGTGGAAGGCCGCGTCGTTCTTGGCGACCCAGTCGAGCCAGTCGTTCCAGCGGGTCTGGAAGGCGACGTCCTGGCCCAGGTTGGCCTCGTACCAGATGTTCTCCCGGGACGGGTCGACCACGCTGTCGACGATCATGCGGCGCACGTGGGTCGGGAACAGGGTCGCGTAGACGCCGCCGAGGTAGGTGCCGTACGAGACGCCGAGGAAGTTCAGCTTCCGCTCGCCGAGGGCGGCGCGGATGACGTCCAGGTCGCGCGCGCTGTTCGGGGTGGTCATGTGCGGCAGCATCTCGCCGCTGCGCTCCTTGCAGCCGTCCGCGTACTCGGCGGCGAGCTTGCGCTGGGCGGTCTTGTCGGCCTCGGTGTCCGGGACCGGGTCGGCCTTGGGGACCCGTACGAACTCCTGCGGGTCGATGCAGGAGATGGGAGCCGAGTGGCCGACGCCGCGCGGGTCGAAGCCCACGAAGTCGTACGCCTTCGCGGTGTTCACCCAGAGCGGCGACTTGGTCGTCGACCTGCGGGGGAAGCGCAGGCCGGAGCCGCCGGGTCCCCCCGGGTTGTAGACGAGGGCGCCCTGGCGCTCCTCCTTGGTGCCGGTGCTGACGGCGCGGTCGACCGCGATGTCGATGGTCTTGCCGAACGGCTTGGCGTAGTCGAGCGGGACCTTGACCCAGCCGCACTGGATCGGGGCGGCGAGGCCCCAGTCGGCCGGGCAGTCCTTCCAGTCGATCCCGGCGCGTGCGGCGCGGGCGGCGGCGATCTCCACGCCGAGCGCCTCCGGAACGGTGCCGCCCCGGGACGGCGCGGCGGAGGCCGGCGGGGCGAGCAGCAGCCCGGCGGCCAGGGCCGCGGTGATGGAGAAGGCGGCGCTCCCCAGCGCCGCTTTGCTTGTCACGTGGTCGTTCCCCCTGCATCGTGCGGCCCGTCCGAGGTCGGCCGGGCCGGGTCGGGTTGGTCGTGCGCGTGCAAGCAGGATCCTTTCGCCTGGAACGCGGCTGACAACAGGTCACGGTCCGGTTCTTTGCCAAGCCGATAACCGGACAGGCGGACACCGCTGAGCGGTACCCCTGCCGTCCCGGATTGTCCCGGCCCTCACCGACCGTACGTACGACACGCCGCATCGAGCACCCGGCGCAGCGCCAGCGCGTCGGGCGCGAGCACCGAGACCAGCACGGCCGGCCCCGCCAGCGGCACCGCCACGGCGTACTCCCCCAGCACCGCCGGTTCGGGCGGCGCCGCGGCGAACTCCGGCTCCACCACGAGGAGCTGACCGACCGCCCGGTGCCCGGCCAGCCCGGCCGGCCCGTCCCAGCCGCCGGGTGCGCCCGGCCCGCAGGCCAGCTCCTGGTCCAGCAGCGGCCGGCCGTCCAGGTCGGCGGTGAGCCGGCTGCGCAGCAGGCCCGGCTCCTCCCCCGTGCGCCCCAGCACCTGCTCCTCGCGCAGCACCAGCCGCGCCCCGGCGGCGAGTTCGACACGGGTGTGCACCGCCAAGTCGCTGCCGCGGACCGAGACGAGCGGCTCGGGGAGCCAGCGCACCGCGGCCCCCGCGGCGACGGCCAGGCGTACGCCGTACCGGGCGGGCGCGCCGCCCCGGCCGGGCAGGGCGAGCGTGGCGGCCGCCGTGCCCACGGCGAGGCGCGCCCCCGGGCCGGCCTCGGCGTCGACGGCGAGGCTGTCGCCGCCGAGCGGAGCGCTCATCGCGCCGACCAGCATGACGCCGGCCTCGCCACGGGAGCCGGCGCCGCTGCGGACCCGGCGCAGAGCCAGCGGCCCCTCGCCGGCGAGGACGGGCAGGGCGGTGCCGCCGCGGCCGTCGGCGACGGCGCGGATCCGGGCGGTGGCGCGCACGCCCGCCGGCGCCGCGGCGGGCGGCGCGCCGGTCACCGTACGGCCCAGGCCGCGTACTGCTCGCGGACCCACGCGGCGACCGGGGCGACGCCGTCCGCTCCGCGCAGGGACTGGAAGACGACGGGCAGCGGGCCGCGCTGGTCGGCGGCGTCGCGGGCCATCCGGTCCAGGTCGGACCCGACGTGCGGGGCGAGGTCGGTCTTGTTGACGACCAGCAGGTCGGCGGTGGTGACGCCCGGTCCTCCCTTGCGGGGGATGTCGTCGCCGCCGGCCACGTCGATGACGAAGACCTGGGCGTCCACGAGGCCGCGGGAGAAGGTGGCGGTGAGGTTGTCGCCGCCGGACTCGACGAGGATCAGGTCCAGCGGGCCGAGGGCCTCCTCCAGTTCCTCGACGGCCTCCAGGTTGGCGGAGATGTCGTCGCGGATGGCGGTGTGCGGGCAGGCCCCGGTCTCGACCGCGGTGATCCGCTCGGGTGGCAGGACGGCCTCGCGGAGCAGGAACTCGGCGTCCTCGCGCGTGTAGATGTCGTTGGTGACGACGGCCATGGACAGCTCGGCGCGCAGGGCCCGGCACAGCGCGGCCACCGTGGCCGTCTTGCCGGAGCCGACGGGTCCGCCGAGCCCGATGCGCAGGGCGCGGCGGGAGCCGTCCGCACGGAGGGGCCCGGCTCCGTGGGTATGGCGCTCGGGGTAGGCGGTGCCGTGGTCGAGGTGCATACGGGGTCTCCGGGGAGTGGGGCGCGAGGGCGGGAGGAGTCAGGGAGCGTCAGGAGGGGGCAGGAGCGGTCGGGGAGCGTCAGGAAGGGTCAGGAGGCGAAGAGCCGGACCGGCCATGCGGCGTGGGTCTGCGCGGCGATCTCCAGCAGGGGCGAGGAGGAGGCGGGCAGGGCGCCGGGACCTTCGGTCAGCGCGGCGCGGGCGGCCGCCGCGCCCCGGCCGGCCACGGCGTCGGCCTCGCCGGCAAGGCGCGCGAGCACGCCGCTCGCCTCGAACGGGTCGAGGCCGAGGAGCCGCACCGTGGCGGTCGCGGGCCCGCTGATGCTCTCGTACGCCGCCACGTGCGCGGCCTCGGCGGGCCCGAGCCCGGCCGCCCGGGCGGTGGCTCCCAGGACGACGGGCTGGTGGGCGCCGCGCGGGAAGGCCGCGGCCAGCGCGTCGAGTTCGGGGCAGGGCCAGGTGGCGCGGGCGGCGCGCAGGAGCTGCCGGCCGAGGCGGCGGGCCGCGGTGCGCAGGGCGGGCGCGGGGGTGCGGGCGTCGGCGGCCGCGTCGAGGAGAGCGGTTTCGAGGCCGAGGGCGGCGGCAGCGGCGAGACCGGCGGAGGTGAGCCCGGCCGTGTGCAGGCGGCCGCGGCAGAAGTCCTCCAGGGTGGCGGCGTCGCGGATGCGGCCCGCCTTGCAGGCGGCCTCGGCGCCGCCGGAGTGGGCGTGCCCTCCGGCGGGGAACCGGCCGTCGGCGAGGACGAGCAGGGCTGCGGGGCCGCCCATCAGAAGAGGAAGTACCGCTGGGCCATGGGCAGCTCCGCCACGGGCGCGGGTTCGACGGCCTCGCCGTCGATCGTGACGGTGAAGGTGTCGGCGTCCACCTCGACGCGCGGCAGGGCGTCGTTGTTGCGCATGTCGGCCTTGCCCGTCTTGCGGGTGCTGTCGATGGCCGCGAAGCGCTTGCCGAGGCTGAGCCGCTCGGGCAGGCGGTCGTCGATCGCGGCCTGCGCCGTGAAGTTGACCGAGTTCAGGGCGGGGGCGCGGCCGTGGGCGCCGTACATGGGGC
>NZ_RPSE01000107.1:0-16872 GCF_003949955.1 Streptomyces sp. WAC05292 | reverse complement strand
GTCCTGGGCCGGCCCGGAGGCCGCGGGGGCGGGGCCTCCGGCCGGGAGGACGCTGGGGCCTACTTCAGGCCGAGGGTGGCGCAGGCGGCCGCGTACTTGTCGGTGCAGATCTCGTCCGCGGTGTAGACGCCGTCCTTGATGACAGTGTCCTTGATGTTGTTCTTGGTGAGCGAGATGACGGGGATCAGGACCGAGGGGACGCCCTGGGTGGTGGGGCTGTCGACCTTGTTGTTGATGATCCCGTCGATCTTCTCGCCCTTGGCGAGGGCGACGGCCATCTCGGCGGCGGCCTCGGCCTCGGGGGCGTACGGCTTGTAGACGCTCATGAACTGCTCGCCCGCGACGATGCGCTGCACGCCCGCCAGCTCGGCGTCCTGGCCGGTGACCGGCGGCAGCGGGTTCATGCCGGCGGCCTTGAGGGCGGTGATGATGCCGCCGGCCATGCCGTCGTTGGCGGAGTAGACGCCGACGATCTTGTCCTTGCCGAGGGCGGAGATGGCGCCGGCCATGTTGGTGTTGGCGTTCTCCGGCTTCCACTCCTTGGTGTCGTACTCCTTGCCGATGGTCACCTTGCCGTCGAGGACGGAGTGGGCGCCCTTCTTGAAGAGTGCGGCGTTCGGGTCGGTGACCGAGCCGTTCATCATCACGATCTCGCCGGACTTGGCCTTGTCGCCGAGGGCCTCCAGCAGGGCCTTGCCCTGGACGCGGCCGACCTCTTCGTTGTCGAAGGAGGTGTAGGCGTCGATCGGGCCCTCCGCCAGGCGGTCGTAGGCCACCACCGGGATGCCGGCGTCCTTGGCCCGCTTGACCGCGCCCGCGATGGCCTTGGAGTCCACCGCGTCGACGATCAGCACGTTCACCTTGTTGGTGATCATGGTGTCGACCTGGGAGTTCTGGGTGGTTGCGTCCTGCTTGGCGTTGGCGTAGACGACCTCGCCCTTGCCGCCCGTGAGCTGCGCGACCTTCTTCTCGATGAGCGGCTTGTCGAACTTCTCGTAGCGCGCGGTCTGGTTCTCGGGCAGGAGCAGCCCGACCTTGATCGCCCCGTCCGCGGCCGCGGCCGTGCCGGTGCCGTTCGGCGTGGTGCCCGCCTCCTTGGCGCTGCCACAGGCGGCGAGGGAAACGGCCGCGGCGCCGGCGGCGACGACAACGGCGGCTCTACGCATACGCGTGTTCATTTCTTGAACCTCCCTGACGAGGCCGCAACACTGCGGCCGAGGTGGGTGCGAGTCAACCCGGCCGCCACTTTGCCGTCAAGGAGTGAATCCTTAACGAGATGACAACGGTGCCATCCGTTATCTAACTGAAGACAAGAGCTTCGGCGAGGGGGAATCGGCCAAGAGGGTGGAATCGCCCATTTCGCTCAGGACCAGCGCCAGGGCGCCGAGCACTTCGGCCCGGCTGCCCAACGAGCCGGTCAGGACGGACAGTTGGCGGGCCGCGCTGGGGATGGCGTACCGCCCCACGGACTCGCGTATGGGGGCCAGGACGAGCTCGCCCGCCTCGGCCAGCGACCCGCCGAGCACGACGCGCGTCGGGTTCAGAAGATTGCAGAGGTTGGCGACACCGCTGCCCACGTGTCGGCCCACGTCGGCGATGACGCGGCGGCACCCGGGGTCGCCGTCGCGGGCCAGCTCGACCACCCGCTCCATGGTCAGCCCGGGGCCGTGGGTGCCCTGGAGCAGCGGCAGGACGTACCGGGCCGCGGCGAAGGTCTCCAGGCAGCCGCGGTTGCCGCAGCGGCAGACCGGGCCCGACTCGTCGAGGGTGATGTGTCCGATCTCGCCGGCCGTGCCGCCGGGGCCGCGGTAGATCTGCCCGTTGATGACCAGGCCGGCGCCGACACCGCTCGCCACCTTGATGTACGCGAGGTCCTTGACCCCGCGCCCGCTCCCCCACACCAGCTCGCCGAGCGCGCCCAGGTTGGCGTCGTTGTCGACGTGGACGGGGACGCCCAGGCGGCGCGAGAGCTCCTCGCGCGGGTTGATCCCGGCCCACCCCGGCAGGATGGCCGTGGAGCCCAGCGTCCCGGACTCCACGTCGATCGGTCCGGGGACGCCCAGACCCACCCCGATGACCTTGCCCAGGTCCACGCCTATGCCCGCGATCAGCTCGCCCACCAGGGCTTCGGCCCGGTCGAAGCCGTCGGCCCAGGAGGCGTCCACGTCCAGCGGGGCGGCCTCCTCGGCCAGCACGCGGTGGGCCAGGTTGCCGACCGCGACCCGCAGGTGGGTGTGGCCGAAGTCGACGCCGATGACGATGCCCGCGTCCCCGCTGAGGGAGACGCTGCGCGCCCTGCGGCCCCCCGAGGAGGTGTCGGTGACCTCGACGGTCCCGCCCTCCTTGAGCTCCCGGACGATGTTGGACACCGTGGCCGCCGACAGTCCGGTGGACCGGGCGATCTCCGCCTGGGTCAGCGAACCCGCGAGCCGTACGGCCCGCACGACCCGTTCGAGGTTCGCGCGGTGCAGTGAGGACTGCGATCCGGGAGTCTGCACGACTCATCCACTCCTGCCCATGGGCGGCGGCAGGCCGCCGCCCTCCGGCCGGCGGCCGCGGCTGACGGCTCCGAGACCCCGGCGTCTCCAACTTGTGAACCCTTAGTCGAACCCTCGGACATCCACACGTCAAGAGGCGGACACGGAGCAAAACGGCCCTTATGGGTCATAAGTATGAGAGATGTCGAGCAGATCCTGCCACGGGCGGCGCAGACCGGCGACCCGGCGGCTACTTCAGGGTGCCCGAGGTCAGCCCCGCCTGGATCTGGCGCTGGAAGGACAGGTACACCACCAGCATCGGCACCATCGCGAGGGTGACGCCCGCGAACAGCACCGGCAGGTCCGTCTCGTACCCCATCTGGTACTGGAGCTGGATCAGGCCCTGCGTGAGCATGTACCGCTCCGGGTCCGAGCCCGTCTGCGGCTGCATCAGCACCGACGGCAGGATGTACTGGTTCCACTGCCCCAGGACGTTGAAGATCCCGACGCTGATCAGGCCCGGCTTGGCCATCGGCAGCATCACCTGGAAGAAGATCCGCGTGTCGGAGGCCCCGTCGAGCACGGCCGCCTCGTGCACGGCCGTCGGCAGCGTCCGGAAGAAGGAGTGCATGAAGAAGACGGTGAACGGCATCGAGTACGCGACGTACACGAGGATCAGGCCCTGGTAGGTGTTCAGCATGTCCAGGCGCTTGACCATGAAGAAGAGTGGCACGAGCGCCAGGAACACCGGGAACATCGCCCCGCTGACGAAGAAGAAGTACACCACCCGGTTGCCCGGGAAGGGGTAGCGCGCCAGCACGTACGCGGCCATCGACCCCAGCAGCATCGTCAGCGGAACCGAGAAGGCCATCACGATCAGCGTGTGCGCGAAGTAGTCGCCGATCCCCTTGTCCCAGGCGCGCGCGAACGCGTCGAGGTTCCAGTTCGTCGGCCTGCTCAGCGCCGACCCGCCGATCTCGGAGTCGGTCTTGAAGGAGCCGAGCGCCAGCCACACCAGCGGCAGCACGATCAGCACCGCCCAGACGGCGAGGAAGCCGTGGGAGAAGACGTTCAGGACGGCACCCTCGGCGCGGCCCCCGCCCGGCGCGGCGGGGCGGCCGCCGCCGGCCTTCTCGGCCGCGGACTCCCCGGGCGCCTTGATCACAGTGGTCATCGTCGTCTCCCGGTCAGAACTCGATGCGGTCGCGCCGGGTGGCGCGCAGCACGACGACGGAGAGGACCATGGTCAGCACGAGCATCACGACCCCCATCGCGCACGCGTAGCCGCTCTTGCCGAAGTACAGGAAGTTACGCATCAGCACGGTGGCCATGACCTCGCTGTGGTGGTCGGGGCCGCCGCCGAACTGCCCGGAGGTCATCGTCGAGACCAGGACGAACATGTCCATGGCCGCGATGCCCAGGTAGACGGCGGAGGTCTGCACCGAGTCCCACAGCAGGGGCAGCGTGACCCGGAAGAAGGTCTGGGCGCGCCCCGCCCCGTCGAGGAGGGCGGCCTCGTAGACGTCCTTGGGGACGGACTGCATGGCGGCCGAGAACAGGACCAGGTAGAAGCCGACCCCGTGCCAGACGACGACCAGCAGCAGGCACCACAGCACCAGGTCGGGGTCGTTGAGCCATTCGACGGGCCGCCCGGCGTCGACGAGGCCTAGCCGGATGAGCAGGCCGTTCAGCAGACCGCCCTCGTCGCTGCGGTACACGGCGCCGAAGAGGACGGCGAGGATGGCGAGGGAGAGGACCTGGGGGAAGAAGTAGACGATCTTGTAGAAGGAGGAGCCGCGGACGCCGCGGACCCCTCCCGCCCCGCTGCGCCCTCCCGCGTTCACCATGAAGGCGAAGAAGAGGGCCAGCAGGATGGTGGTGGCCGGGACGAACACGAGGAGGAGCAGGTTGTGCCAGAGGGCGCCGCGGAAGACCCCGTCCTCCATGAGGGCCGCGTAGTTCTCCCAGCCGACGAAGTCGAAGGTGGGGGACTGGCCGGACCAGTTCGTGAAGGAGTAGCCGAAGGTCTGGACGTACGGCCAGATGACGAATGTCAGGTACAGCGCTAGCGGCAGGACGAGGAAGCCGGCGATGAAGCCGGCCCGTCCGCGCCCCCGGGCTACGTGGCTCATGGTGTCCGTCCGTCCCTAGGCGTCAGCTGCGGCGGTTGTTCTTCGCGTTGGGGTCCTTGGCAGCCTTGTCCACCGCGGCCTGGGCCCGCTTGATCCACTCCTTGGGCTGGATCCGCTTGGCCATCAGTTCATTGGACGCGTTCTGGATCTCGGTGTCCATTTCGCTGTACCAGTCGGGGTACAGGTACTGGAAGGTGTTGCTCCCGGCGGCCTTCACCGCGGCGACGGCGGAGCGGGTGCCGGGGCGCAGGGAGACCCCCGGGTCGACGCCGTCCTTGAGGACGGTGAGGGAGTTGGCCTGCTGGGCGAAGACCGTGGACCATTCGCGTGACAGCATCGAGCGCAGGAACTCCAGCCCGGCGGGCTTGTTGGCGGCCTTCTCGGGGACGATGAAGGGCTCGCCGGCGCCGGCCCGGATGGCCTCGAAGGGCAGCTTGCTGTCGGGGAGCAGCGGGACCGGCAGGAACCTCATGTCGAAGTCCTCCGGGGTCTGCTTGAGCTGCTCGTTCTCCAGCCAGGAGCCGGAGGGGATGAAGGCGGCCTTGTACTGGTTCCAGGCGGTCTGGGACTCCGTGTGGGTGAGGCCGTTGGTGCCGGCCATGAGCAGGCCCTTCTCGACGACCTCGTAGACGGCCTCGACGGCGGCGAGGGCGGCCGGGTTGTCGGCGAAGGCGCGGGGCTCCAGGTTGTCGATGGCCTTGACGGCGTCGAGGCCGCCCTTCTTGGCGATCAGGTCCATGATGACGACGTTGATGTAGTACGGGTACTTGCCCTGGTGGGCGAGGCCGCCGATGCCCGCGTCGCGGGCCTTGGTGCACACGTCGAGGAACTGGTCCCAGGTCTTCGGCTCGGTCCAGCCCTTCTCCTTGAAGAGCTTGCCGGAGTACCAGAATCCGAAGACGGTGTAGACGTAGTTCAGTGCGACGAACTTGCCGCCCTGGGTGCCCTGTTCGACGGTTCCCGGAATCAGCAGGTCACGGACCTTCCTGGCCGGGTCGTCGAGCGAGGGCGCGTCGAGGACCGGGGTGAGGTCGGCGAGCTGGCCGCCCTTGGCCAGGACGTCGATCTTGATCGCCTGGGCTCCGGCGTCGTCGACGACGTCCGGCGGGTTGCCGCCGTTGAAGCGGGGCTGGAGCTTGGCGGCGATCTCCTGGGTGCCCAGGTGGGAGCTGGTGGTGCCCCACTTCTTGTCGAAGGCGGCCTCCCAGGCCTTGGCGTAGTCGTCGCCGAACCCGCCCTTGAAGACGACGACGTCGAGCTTGCCGCCCTTGGCTACGCCGAACGGGTTCTCCTTGGTGACGGCCGCCTTGCCGGGGCCGTTGGTCGCGGCCTCGCCGCCGGAGGCGCAGGCGGACAGGAAGCCCATCGCGGGCGTGGTGATGAGGCCGAGTGCCGCGGAGCGCTTGATCAGATCGCGGCGGCCGAGGCCGCCCTCGCCGGTGGATCCCATGCTCATGTCCTCGCCTTCGTCCGTGGGTGAAGGAGGCCGGGGAGCAAGGGCGTTGCGGCACGCGCGGGCACAGCCGCAGGTCCCCGCCCATCCCCCCGTCCGGCACCGCTGGACCGCCGCGGGCCGGACGCGCACAGGTATAGTCCACTTCCACTGGTGTGAGCAAGATCATGCGCAGCCTTGTCTGGCAGCTTTTCCGAGTTGAGACCTCGGTGAAACCTGGCCCCTCCGCCATCCGGACAGACGAGAAGGGCCGCACCCCCCGGGAGGGGTGCGGCCCTTCGACGACGGCGCCGGGCGCCGCTCACACAGCTCAGCCGCGGATCAGGTTCCGCAGGACGTACTGCATGATGCCGCCGTTGCGGTAGTAGTCGGCCTCACCGGGGGTGTCGATGCGGACGACCGCGTCGAACTCGACGCCGGTGTCGGTGCTCACCTTGACGGTGCGCGGGGTGGTGCCGTCGTTCAGCTCGGTGACACCGGTGATGGAGAAGGTCTCCTCGCCGGTCAGGCCCAGGGAGGCCGCCGAGGCGCCCTCGGGGAACTGCAGCGGCAGGACGCCCATGCCGATCAGGTTCGAGCGGTGGATGCGCTCGTAGGACTCGGCGACGACGGCCTTGACGCCGAGCAGCGCGGTGCCCTTGGCGGCCCAGTCGCGGGAGGAGCCGGAGCCGTACTCCTTGCCCGCCAGGATGACCAGCGGGATGCCGGCGGCCTGGTAGTTCTGGGAGGCGTCGTAGATGAAGGAGACCGGGCCGCCCTCCTGCGTGAAGTCACGCGTGAAGCCGCCCTCGGTGCCCGGCGCGATCTGGTTGCGCAGGCGGATGTTGGCGAACGTGCCGCGGATCATGACCTCGTGGTTGCCGCGGCGGGAACCGTACGAGTTGAAGTCGCGGCGCTCGACGCCGTGCTCGGTGAGGTACTTGCCGGCCGGGGTGTCGGCCTTGATCGCACCGGCCGGGGAGATGTGGTCGGTGGTGACCGAGTCGCCCAGCTTCGCCAGCACGCGGGCGCCGGCGATGTCGGAGACCGGGGTGGTCTCCATGGTCATGCCCTCGAAGTAGGGGGGCTTGCGGACGTAGGTGGACTGCGGGTCCCACTCGAAGGTGTTGCCGGTCGGGATCGGCAGGGCCTGCCACTGGGCGTCGCCCGCGAAGACGTCCTGGTAGGACTTGGAGAACATGTCCTCGCCGATGGCGTTGGCGACGACGTCGTTGACCTCGGCCTCGGACGGCCAGATGTCCTTGAGGAAGACCGGGTTGCCCTCGGTGTCGGTGCCGATGGCGTCCTTGGTGATGTCCACCTTCATGGAGCCGGCGATGGCGTACGCGACGACGAGCGGCGGGGACGCCAGGTAGTTCATCTTGACGTCGGGGTTGATGCGGCCCTCGAAGTTGCGGTTGCCGGAGAGCACCGAGGTGACCGCGAGGTCGTGCTCGTTGATCGCCTTCGAGATCTCCTCGTCCAGGGGACCGGAGTTGCCGATGCAGGTGGTGCAGCCGTACCCGACGAGGTTGAAGCCCATCTTGTCGAGGTACGGGGTCAGGCCGGCCTTGTCGAAGTAGTCGGTGACGACCTTCGAGCCCGGGGCCAGGGTGGTCTTGACCCACGGCTTGCGGGCCAGGCCCTTCTCGACCGCCTTCTTGGCCACGAGCGCCGCGGCGACCATGACGTAGGGGTTCGAGGTGTTGGTGCAGGAGGTGATCGCGGCGACGGTGACGGCGCCGTGGTCGATCTCGAAGGAGGAGCCGTCGGCCAGGGTGACCAGGGTCGGCTTCGACGGGGCGCCGTTCGGGTGGTTCGCCGGGGCGTCGGAGGCCGGGAAGGACTCCTTGCCCGCCTCGTCGACCTCGTCGACGTAGTTGCGGACGTCCTGGGCGAACTGCTCGGCGGCGTTGGCCAGGATGATGCGGTCCTGCGGGCGCTTCGGGCCGGCGATGGACGGGACGACCGTCGACAGGTCGAGCTCGAGCTTCTCGGAGAAGTCCGGCTCGGCGGCCGGGTCGAGCCACAGGCCCTGCTCCTTGGCGTACGCCTCGACGAGCGCGACCTGCTGCTCGGAGCGGCCGGTGAGCTTGAGGTACTTCAGGGTCTCGCCGTCGATCGGGAAGATCGCGGCGGTGGAGCCGAACTCCGGCGACATGTTGCCGATGGTGGCGCGGTTGGCCAGCGAGGTGGCGGCGACGCCCTCGCCGTAGAACTCGACGAACTTGCCGACGACACCGTGCTTGCGCAGCATCTCGGTGATGGTCAGCACGAGGTCGGTGGCGGTGGTGCCGGTGGGCAGCTCGCCGGTCAGCTTGAAGCCGACGACGCGCGGGATCAGCATGGAGACCGGCTGGCCGAGCATGGCGGCCTCGGCCTCGATGCCGCCGACGCCCCAGCCGAGGACGCCGAGGCCGTTGACCATGGTGGTGTGCGAGTCGGTGCCGACCAGCGTGTCCGGGTAGGCCTGGCCGTTGCGGACCATCACGGTGCGGGCCAGGTGCTCGATGTTCACCTGGTGGACGATGCCGGTGCCGGGCGGGACGACCTTGAACTCGTCGAACGCGGTCTGGCCCCAGCGCAGGAACTGGTAGCGCTCCTTGTTGCGGCCGTACTCCAGCTCGACGTTCTGGGTGAAGGCGTCCTTCGTGCCGAACTTGTCGGCGATGACCGAGTGGTCGATGACGAGCTCGGCCGGGGCCAGCGGGTTGATCTTGGACGGGTCGCCGCCGAGCTCCTTCACGGCCTCACGCATGGTGGCGAGGTCGACGACACAGGGGACGCCGGTGAAGTCCTGCATGATCACGCGCGCCGGCGTGAACTGGATCTCCTGGCTCGGCTGGGCCTGCGAGTCCCAGCCGCCGAGGGCCCGGATGTGGTCGGCGGTGATGTTCGCGCCGTCCTCGGTGCGGAGCAGGTTCTCCAGCAGCACCTTCAGGCTGTAGGGCAGGCGGGCGGAACCCTCGACCTTGTCCAGCCGGAAGATCTCGTACGACTCGTCGCCCACCTGCAGCGTGCTGCGGGCGTCGAAGCTGTTCGCCGACACGACAGTCTCCTTCATGCATGAAATTCGCGCGTATAACCGCAATCCTGCCGCCACGCCCTGTGGCCAATCCGCTAAGGTAAGGCTAAGTTAGGTCACCCTTACCCGATGTGGCGGCTGCGGTACGCCCTCGGCAGATATCTCGATGTCGAGATAACTCTAGTGCATCCCCGCCGGAAGGTCATGCCCGGCATGCCTGACCGCTCTCATCCAATCGAGGCGTTTACTCAGCGAACCCAGTCGTTGCGCCTTCCGTCTCAGTGAACCTAGCCGTACGGGCTAAACGCGCTGGGGGTGCTGGTGGCCGTACCGGCTGGGGTGGATCTCGCAGGGCCGTACGTCGAGCTGTCGTACGTGGACGCCGTACATCAGCGGCAGCGCCGTCCCCTGCTGGACTGTGTGACGGCTCGGTTCGAGGACGCGGCTCCCGTACGGCCGTTCCGGTGGTCCCGTGGGGAACGTCACTTCGCCGGCTGGTACTGGGCGGCGACGACGGGGCAGCACGTGGGCTTCGAGTCCTGGCTGGAGCGGGATCGGCTTGTGCTCATGGACTTCGATCCGCAGGTGGCGGGGATCGCCTCGCAGCCCTTCTGGCTGCACTGGCACGACGGAGCACGGGAGCGTCGGCACGCTCCGGACTACTTCGTGCGCCGGGTGGACGGCTCGGCCGTGGTAGTCGATGTCCGCGCCAACGAGCGAATCGAGCCGAAGGACGCGGAAGCGTTCGAGGTGACGCGGATCGCCTGCGCTCAGGCGGGTTGGCACTTCGAGCGGGTCGGGATGCCAGAGCCGGTGTTGCTGGCGAATGTCCGGTGGCTGTCGCGCTACCGGCACCCGCGGTGCCTACATCCCACGGCTGCGGACCGCCTGCGGGAGGTCTTCGCGACGCCGGGGCCACTGATGCCCGGGGCCGACGCGGCGGGTGACCGGCTCGCAACGCTGCCCGCGCTGTTCCATCTGCTCTGGCGTCAGGAACTGGTCGCCGAGGACCTGCCGGTCCAGTTGCTGGATCCGCGCACGGTCGTGGGCCGGGTCGGAAGGGGTGCCCATTGAACAGGCAGGGACGGAAGGTCCCGCCCACAGCCCGGCTCGCGGAGTTTCCCGAGACAGCCGCTGAACAGGCACTTTGGTGGGAGGGCCACATCCTGGAGGTGCTGCACGGACTGCCGCCGGGGGCGTCCGCTGAGGCAGTGGCCCGGTCGGAGTTCGACCCGAGACAGCACTCGTTGGCTGAGCGCGAGCGGGCCAAGGCAGCCGAGTTGTCGGCGGCCGGGCACAAGGTGACGGCCAGCGGGATCAAGCAGCGGCGCCAGCGCTACCAGCGTGACGGGCTGGTCGGACTGGCCGACGGTCGGTCAGCCAAGCAGATGCCAGCCTTCGGCAAGGTCGATGCGGCGGTGGTGGAGTCGATGGGGCAGGCGATCGACGAGACGGCCGAGGACTCGTCGAAGACGATCGGATTCATCGTCTGGCGGACCAAGGAGATCCTGGCAGGCCGTGAGGACGCCGCAGGTGTTGAGGTTCCTTCCCGGGCCACTCTCTACCGGCTCTACAGCAAGCTGGCGACGGGCACGCACGCGACAGGTTCGGCCCGCACGCGCCGGTCGGTCAAGGCCCGGCCTCCCGGTCCGTTCGGGGAGGTTCCGGCCAGTGCGCCGGGCGAGCTGATGCAGATCGACTCGACCCCGCTGGATGTGCTGGTGCGCCTGGACGACGGCATCGCTGAGAAGGTCGAGCTGACGGCGATGGTCGACATCGCGACGAGATCGATCACGGCGGCGGTGCTGCGGCCGACCACGAAGGCCGCGGACGCTTCCGCGCTGCTGGCCCGCAGCGTCACCCCGGAGGCGATGCGGCCCGGCTGGTCAGAAGCCCTGCGGATGTCCCACTCGGTGCTGCCGCACCGGCGGCTGCTGACCTTGGACGAGCGCCTGGAGCACGCGGCGGCACGGCCGGTGATCGTTCCGGAGACGATCGTCTGCGACCACGGCAAGGTGTTCGTCTCGAACAACTTCCGGGCCTCCTGCCGGTATCTGGGCATCAACCTACAACCGGCCCACAAGGCGACTCCTACCGACAAGGGCACAATCGAGAAGACCCTAGGCTCGGTGGCCACACTGTTCGCTCAGTTCGTCGCGGGTTACACCGGCTCGACCACGGACCGCCGCGGCCGGAAGCTAGAGAACGGGCCACTGTGGTCCCTGCCCGAACTTCAGAACCTGCTCGATGAATGGGTCATCGCCATCTGGCAGACCAGGCCGCATGACGGGCTGCGTGATCCACAGGCGCCGAGGCGGGCGTTCTCCCCGAACGAGAAGTACGCCACGCTGCTTCAGTCCTGCGGCTACGTCCCGGTTCCGCTGGACGGCGAGGACTACGTCGAGTTGCTGCCTGAACGCTGGCAGGCGATCAACAGCTACGGCATCCGGATCAAGCACCGCACCTACGACGACGGCGAACTGGGCCCGTTGCGCCGCCAGCACTCCGGGGTGATGGAGAAGAAGGGCTTGTGGGAGATCCACCACGACCCCTACGACATCTCCCGAATCTGGGTACGCGACCGCCGGCGCAATCGGTGGATCACCGTGTTCTGGAAACACCTCCACCGCGTCGGCGTCCCATTCGGGGAACTGGCCTGGGACCACGCACGCGAGCAGGTCCCCGGCGGCACGGAGGAACAGATCGCGGACGCCGCAGCAGCGCTGCTGCGGCGAGCCCACGACGGTCCCGCCCCAAAGAAGGGGCCCGCGGCCGAACGGTCCCGGCGCGTCGCCGCACGGACCCGGGCCACCGCCCCTGATCGGCCGACCCCCGATCCGCCCACCAACGAGACCGTTCAGGAAGACCAGGCGGACGCCGGGATGGCCGAAGTCATCCCGCTGGGCCTGTTCGACCCGCTCGCGAACCCCTGGAGGCGTCCGTGACCATCTCCGAACCGGCAACCCGGCACACCACGCTCCAGGAAGCCGATGCCGAGGCCAACCGGCAATTGACCACCCTGGACGGATGGCGGAAGTTCGCCGCCGGCCCACCCAGCCCTCCGCTCCTGCTGACGGCCGCCGAGCTGGCCAAGCTGTCTCCGACTGAGCGGGCGCTCTATGACGACGACCGGCTCGACCACCACGCACGGATGCTGGTGGTCGCCACCTCGTTCGTCGAGAAGACCGTGGTCTGCGGCCGACGGCTGGTCCTGCTCAACCGGCACGCAATCAGCGCCCGCCGCGGCCTGATGGTCTCCGGACTCCCCGGAACGGGCAAGACCAGCGCGATCACCCAGCTCGGGCTCGCCCACGAACTCCTCGACCGAGCCCGCCACCCGAACGTCACCGACCGCATTCCGGTCCTCTACATCACCGTCCCGCCTGCGGCGACTGCGCGCATGATCGCGGCCGAGTTCGCACGCTTCCTGGGGTTGCCGGTCCGAGGCAGGTCGAACATGACCGACATCATCGAAGCGGTGGTCGGCGTCTGCACGGACACCCGCACCGGTCTGGTCCTCGTTGACGAAATCCACAACGTCTCGCAGGTCACACGGGCCGGGGCCGAAGTCTCCGACACCCTGAAGTACTTCTCCGAACGCATCCCCGCGACGTTCGTCTATGCAGGCATCAACCTCGACACCAGCGAGCTCCTGACCGGCACACGGGGCGCCCAGATCGCAGGCCGCTTCACCCTCGTCCCCACCCGCCCGTTCCCCTACGGCGACGAGTGGAAGGGACTGGTCGCAACGATGGAGAAGACCCTGCTACTCCACGATCACCCGCCGGGCAGCCTGGTCAAGCTGGACCGCTACCTCCACAAGCGGGCCGACGGCATGATCGGCGCGCTCTCCCACGCGATCCGGGGAGCCGCGATCGACGCGATTCTCAGCGGCACAGAACGCGTGACCAAGGCAGGTCTCGACGCAATCCCTCTGGACCATGCCGCAGAGTCCTCTGCGCCACTTCATGCGAAGGCATACCGGTGCTGACAGGAACTATCGACGAACCACGTCGACTCCCCGTCCAGCTCTCGCCCCGCTTCGGGGAAACCACGGACTCATACATCCGGCGCCTAGCCCGCGCCAACCACCTCAAGCCCAGCTACCTGCACGAATACCTATGCGGACCGCCCTACTGGTTCGGAAAGCCCCTACTCGAACGTCTCGCAGCCGTCTCCGGTCGGAGCCCCGATGCCCTAGACCGCGCCCTCGCCGATGCCAGCTCACGCCGCGGACGATTTAAGCCCACGGCGCGCTATGCCAAGAGGTTCCCCTTCCACAGCCGCCGCAACCTCCGCTTTAACATAGCCCGTGAGGCCTACAAAGGTGTTCCCACGCGGCTGCTCGCACAGCGTTATAGCGTCCAGCGATGGGTCGTGCACCTGGCTCTGGATACCGCTCAGCCACTTCTTCCCGGGACACGTCGGGGCGCCGACCCGATTAGCGGTGAAATCGCCATTCTACTCGAAAAGATGATCGCTTCCGGCCTCAATACCCGGCAGATGTGGGCCGAACTCCTGGACAACCACGATCAATCGATATCTTACGGTGCGCTCGCTTACCACCTCCGACACATCAGGTCATGGCAGCAGCGCCTTGCAGTGAATTGAGGCGGACCCCCAAAGGTTCGACGTCACATACCAGGGGGGTTTACCCAAGAGGACGCCAGCAGGGCAGCAAAAGAGGCCCTGGCGGAAATCGCCAAGGCCTCTATTCCGCTCGCCAAGGGCTACAGTGCGGCCACCAACTTTCGGGCATCGACGACACAATTCTGCAGATAATCCGCCTTCACCTGAACACGATGGCCCATGATGTCCAATTTGCCAGGCTTCTGCGCATAGAGGGGACATCCACGCGCCTGAGCTACTACGCCTGCGGTCTGGAAGTCGCGGATCTCTACTATTCCATCCTCGATCTTACTGAAGGTGAACATCTCTGGGATTGACGCCATGAGCGCTATTACATCCCGGTCGATGGAATGCAGCACCGCCGCATAGGCCGAAGCCGCCCCCATGTACTGAGTAAGCCGGTTCTTGGCGATCACGTGCACTTGCGGAAGATCGCGCCCCGCCTCACGAAGCCGAGTCGCGAAGGCATACTGCGTATAGATATCCGATGGAAGCTTGAGGCCGTAGACCAGAGAGAATGCGTTTTGAATGGCGCGACGCGAGGAGTCATCCGCCATGACAGGCAAGATGAGCCTGTCTGCAGCCGAAAGCGCAACCTGCGTATACATCGAGAACGAGGGGTTTGTGTCAATGAACACGGTGTCATAGTCACCGGAGACAGTTTCGAGAAGATCTCGAATCCAGTCGATGACCCGCAGCCACGAATTCGTGGTCGGGATCGACGTGTTCGCAAGCGCCGACATGGCGGTCGCCTGCATTTCCAGCAGCGGGTCACCAGCGATTAGGTCAATGTTCTCCGGAATCGCCTGGTTGTACTGGCTAGGCTTCGAGATGTAGTCGGCAGCCACGATGGTCGGCGGAGCAAAGGGCGAGGACAGGCGCAACTCGAAGTAGCCGCCGATTGTTCGACGCACCGGCTCCCCCTGGCGAGCAAGCAGCACTTCGCTACCCCGAAAGGCAAGTCCCCCATACAGCAGCTCAGAGAGGTTTGCCTGCGGACACACATCCAGCACGAGGATGCGTTCATCGGGGTTCTCGTGAGCGTAGTGCGACAAGGTCTGGAAACACAGACTTGTCTTTCCGGTTCCACCCTTGTTGTTCCAGAAGGCGTAAGTGATCACCAGCACCCCTCCGCACGGAGAATGGACGATGAAGCCATCATGACGTCCATTTTGGACATTGTCAAGGTTGGGTTGGACGTCGCCGGTGGACGGCTGGCCACCGGCACCAATGGCCGGACGGCGAGCCGGCCACCACGCCACCGGAAGGGCACACCCGCCAGCCGAGATGGAGCGAACACTGCTAATGGCCGTCTCACCCAACCCAGTCCCCGCAGGTCGAGGCGACACCTCCGACTAACTTCGTTGAGACAGGACAATGCCCGCCCGCCGCCGCGACGCGCGAACGGCGCAGCGGGATCCGTCCCGAGTCCGCCCCGAACGACCTCCGTCGACCCGCGGATCGGCCGGCACACCCCCCGAGGGATCCTCGACGGGAACCGCGCCGAGGAGACGGACTTGATCACGGAACACCAGCAGCGGCTGCGCGAGCACTACCTCGCCGCCGCCGTCATGCCGGCCCCCGCGCCATGGCGGCCGCTGAGCGGCATCGCCGTCGGCGGCCTGCTCGGCGTCGGCTTCGCAGTCGACCCCGGGAGCGGACGCGACCTCGTCATGGCGGTGTCGAGCGCCGGACACGGCGTCTTCGACGCCGTCACCGGCCGGAAGATCGCACGCGACCGCAGCCCCGACCCCGCCACGAGCACCCCCGACGCGCACCCGGACCTCGCCTGCCCCGGACTGGGCCCCGTCGCGGGGGTTCCGATCCGCATCGCGGGCCTCTTCGGGGGCGGCCTCCACCGCACCACCCCGGACGGCTGGACGCTGGACGTCGTCAGCCCCGACTGGCCCCACGACCGCGTCATCCTCTCCGCCGACGGCGGAGCGAACAGGGGCCCGGCCGGGGGCACCTGGTGGCACGTCTTCCACTCCGAGCGCTCGGAACTCCGCGCCGCCGGCTTCTCCCCGTCGGGCCTCACCCTGGCAATCGCCACCAGCAGCGACCTCATCCTTTGGACCCGCCCGGAACCCGACGTCGGGGACTGAGGGCGCTCCGGGGTGCCGGGCCGTGCGGCTCGGATTCGCACGCCCCCGGTGGGCGTACACCGGCAGCAGGCTTCCCCCTCGCGGAGGGTGACCACATCCCCCGTGGCGGAGCCTCGCACGCCCGGGATCCAGCCCTCGCCCCCTCCCTCACCGGCTCCCGGGGGTTCCGTCCGCCGCAAACGAACGCGGGAAGGTGAAGGCGTACGGGGCGGGTCCGTTGTCGTGGAGGTGCTCCAGCCGCCCGACACCCTCCCGCCACGTCGGTATCGCGCCGTCGGCGACCCACCAGAACGCGTACGGCGGGTGCCCGGTCCGCTCGAACCAGTCGTGACGCCTGTTCAGCGCCTCGCGGTGCAGTCCGGAGTAGATGGCGTCACGGGCAAGCCGCAGGTCGGTCCAGACGGAGAGCGTCGCGGCCAGGGCGACACGGTCTGCCGCCCGGCCCTTGCCGTACCACCGCGGCACGGCGAACCCGCCCCACACGCCCCAGTCCAGCGCGAAGTGCGTGCCCCGGCCGCCGGGCGCCGGCTCCGCATGGGCGACGTATCCGGGCTGCCGGGCGATCTCGGGGTAGACGGCCTCGCCCCTGTCGTGGAGTTCGCGCGTGAGCGGGCCGGGATCGGCCAGAGGCGCCTTCAGGACACCGAACGTGTACAGAGCAAGCTGAGGCATGCGTCTCCCCCTGATGGTTGGCGCCGTGCGCGACCCCCGCACGCCGAATGCCCCGTGAACGTAGCCCCCCGCAACCGCCTTGTCGAAGTTGCGTTTTTGCTCCCGAAATGGCCTCCCGCAGTCGGAGCCCCATCGACGCACCCGGCAGCCGCCGGCCCACGGCAGCACGTAGCGATCCGAAGCGCCGCATCGCACCGCGTGCCTGCTCCGACGGGAGCCGAGTGGACCCCTCCGCCCCGGCCCGTTCCCCCGGGGGCTTCCCGGCAGTCTTTCGGCGTTCCGGGGCGGGCCGCCCTGTCAAGGGTGGCCGGAGGCCATCGCGCAGCGACGCGACGACGAAGGAGGAGCGCCCTTGACAGGGCGGCCCGCCCCGGAAGGACGATGGGACTGACGGGAACCC
>NZ_RPSE01000106.1:0-16954 GCF_003949955.1 Streptomyces sp. WAC05292 | reverse complement strand
GTCATGAGAAAGGACCACCCGCCCGTGGAACGCATCGACCCGCCCCTGACCGGCGGTGAGCGCGAGACCCTGCGCGCCTGCCTCGACTACCACCGCGCCACTCTCGCCATGAAGTGCGAGGGCCTCACCGACGAGCAGCTGCGGCGCCGCTCGATGCCGCCGTCGGCCCTGTCTCTGATGGGCCTCGTCCGCCACATGGCCGAGGTGGAGCGCCAGTGGTTCCGCCGCACGCTGGGCGGTGCTGACGTGCCGCACCTGTGGTCGGACAGCGGGGACTTCCAGGCCGCCTACGACCCGGAGGGCTGCAGCGGCGGGGAGGCGTTCGCCGCGTGGCACGCGGAGGTCGCGCACGCGCGGCGCGTGGAGGAGGCGGCCGAGTCGCTCGACGTCACGGTGTTCGTCCGCAGTTGGGGACAGGAGGCCTCGCTGCGGCTGCTCATGCTGCACATGGTCCACGAGTACGCCCGCCACAACGGACATGCCGACTTCCTGCGGGAGGCCATTGACGGCGCCACCGGGGCCTGAGGTCCGACCCGGGCGTCCGCCCCCACAGCCACCCCCCTACACTTAGGCGAGCCTAACCTAATGCCTTGGGGAAGAGTGTGAGCCTGTGAGCGACGCGGACGACTTCGAGCTGTACCGGGACGACTGGGGCATCCCGCACCTGCGCGCCCCCGACCCGCTCCGCCTGGCCTACGCCCAGGGCCGCGCCACGGCCCTGGACCGGGCCTGGCAGCTGGAGGTCGAACGCCACCGCTCGCAGGGCGCCAGCGCCGCCTTCCTCGGCCCGGACTCCCTCGCCTGGGACCGCTTCGCCCGCCAGAGCCGCCTCGACGACACCGCCCGCCGCTGCCACGAGGCGCTCGACCCGGAGACCGCCGCCTGGGTCGGGGCGTACGTCGACGGCGTCAACGACGGCCTGGCCCGGGGCGCCGCCCGCGACGAGCGCTTCGCCCGCACCGGCCACACCCCCGTCCCCTGGGAGCCGTGGGTCCCGCTCGGCATCTGGATCGCCACGCACATCCTGTTCGCCGGATTCGCCACCAAGCTGTGGCGTGAGCGGGCCGCCCGCGCCCTGGGCGACGAGGCCGCCACCCTCTTCGCCACCGACGGCCCCGGCGCCGCCGGCAGCAACGGCTGGATGGCCTCCGGCGACCGCACCGCCACCGGCTCGGCGATCATCGCCGGCGACCCGCACCGGATCATCGAGGAGCCGGGCGTCTACCAGCAGATACGCCTGGCCTGCCCGGAGTACGACGTCGTCGGCATCGCCGTCCCCGGCATCCCCGGCCTCGCCCACTTCGGCCACACCGGCACCGCCGCCTGGGCCATCACCAACGCGATGTCCGACTACCAGGACCTCTACGTGGAGCGCCTCCGCCCGGCGGCCGGCGGCTCCGGATTCGAGGCGCTGGGGCCCGGCGGCACGTGGGAGCCCGTCCACCGGCACACCGAGACCATCGCCGTCGCGGGCGCCGACCCCGTGGAGGTCGAGGTCCTGGAGACCGCCCGCGGCCCGGTCATCATCCGCGAGGAGGGCACCGACCGGACGCTCTCGCTGCGCTACCCGCCCCGGGTCCGCCGGGATCTGGGCTTCGCCGTGCTGCCGGCCCTGCTGCGGGCCCGCACGGTGGCCGACATCGACCGCGCCCTCGACGGCTGGGCCGAGCCGGTCAACGTCGTCCACGCCGCCGACTCCGAGGGCGGCCTGCTGCACCGCGTCGCCGGCGCCGTCCCGCTGCGCGACCCCGCGAACCGGCTGCGGCCCGTGCCCGCCTGGGACGCCCGCCACGCCTGGCAGGGCTGGGCGCAGACCCCCTCCGAGCCGGTGCAGGGCTTCGCCGTGATGGCCAACGCCCGCGGCATCGCCTCGCCCCTCGGCGTGGAGTTCGCTCCGCCGCACCGCGCCGACCGCATCCGCGAGCTGCTCTCCGGCGCGGCCGACTGGTCCCCGAGGGCCATGGCCGCCATCCACGCCGACACGCACCTGGCCTCCGCGGAGCCGCTGCTCGCCCTGCTGCCCTCCCCGGAGGGACTCTCCCCCGCGGCGCGGGCGCTGCGCGGCCGGCTGCTGGCCTGGGACCGGCGCATGGACGCCGGCAGCACCGACGCCACCCTGTTCGCCGCCCTGCGCGCCGCTGTCGTACGCCGCTTCGCCGCCGACCCGGCCCTGGAGGGCCTGGCGGGGCCGCCGTCCGGCCCCGAGGTGTTCCACCCCTGGCTGTACCTGCTGCCGCGCATCGGGTACGCCTTGGAGGGCCTGCTGCGCTCGCCGCTGCTCCCCGGCCTGGACCGGGCCGCGCACGTCCGCGCCGCACTGGAGGAGACCGCCGCGGCCGGCGCGCCCGAGACCCCCTGGTCCGAGGTGCACCGCCTCGCGCCGTGGTCGGCGCTCCCGGACCCGGACGCCGTGTGGCCGGGCCTCGGCGGCGACCACGACTGCGTCAACGCGACCTCCACCGTCCCCGGTTTCACCGACCTGTGCGGCCGGGCGTCGGCCGCCCGCTACGTGTGGGACCTCGGCCGCCGCGAGGACAGCCTGTGGGCCGTGCCCCTCGGCGCCGACGGCGTCGCCGGAGCACCCCACCACCGCGACCAGCTGCCGCTGTGGGCGCGCTGCGAACTCGTCCCCGTCGTCACCGACTGGGCCCGCCTCACCAAGGAAGACGCATGACCTCCACCGCCGCCACCGCCCGCGGGCCCGTCCACACGCAGGCCGTCGACGGCTTCGGCACGGTCACCCTCACCCCCGTCGACCCGGCCGCCGACGCCCCGCTGATCCACCGCTGGGTCAGCGAGGACCGCGCCCGCTTCTGGGGCATGACGGAGGCCGGCCCCGACCTCGTCCGCGAGGTCTACGAGGACCTGGACCGCCGCACGACGCACCACGCCTTCCTGGCGCGCCGCGACGGGGTGCCCGTCGCCCTGTTCCAGACGTACGAGTGCACGGCGGACCGGGTCTCGGAGTGCTACGAGGCCCGGCCCGGCGACACCGGCGTGCACCTGCTCCTGGCCCCGGCCGCGGGCGCCGCCGAGCCCGGCTTCAGCGGGCGCCTGATCGGCGCGTTCATGGCGTTCGTCTTCTCCGACGGGACCACGCGCCGCCTCGTCGCCGACCCCGACGCCCGCAACGCGAAGGCCATCGCCCGCCTGGAGCGCTCCGGGTTCGCCCTCGGCCCGGAGGTCGAGCTGCCCGAGATCGTGCTGCCGGAGACCCGCATCCCGGCGAAGCGCGCCCGCCTGGCGTTCTACGAGGCCCCCGGCACCCCGGCCCGCTGACGGGCCGGTGACGGCCCGGCCGGAACGCAGCGGAACGGCCCGCACCCCCGGGGGTGCGGGCCGTTCCGCGTACGGCGGCGGGCCTGGGCCGCCGGCTGCGACTAGGCGGAGACGCCGAGCTTCTCCAGGATGAGCTCCTTGACGCGGGCCGCGTCGGCCTGGCCGCGGGTGGTCTTCATGACCGCGCCGACGAGCGCGCCGACCGCGGCGACCTTGCCGCCGCGGATCTTGTCGGCGATGCCCGGGTTGCCCGCGATCGCCTCGTCGACGGCCGCGCCGAGCGCGCCTTCGTCCGAGACGACCTTCAGGCCGCGCTTCTCGACGACCTCGTCGGGGGTGCCCTCGCCCGCGAGGACGCCCTCGATGACCTGGCGCGCCAGCTTGTCGTTCAGGTCGCCGGCCGCGACCAGCGCCGCGACCCGCGCGACCTGCGCCGGGGTGATCGGCAGCTCGTCGACGGAGACGCCCTGCTCGTTGGCGTTGCGGGCGAGCTCGCCCATCCACCACTTGCGGGCGGCGGCCGAGTCGGCGCCCTCCTCGATCGTGGCGACGATGGAGTCCACCGCGCCCGCGTTGAGGATCGACTGCATGTCGTGCTCGCTGACGCCCCACTCCTCGCGGAGGCGGTTGCGGCGCACGCGCGGCATCTCGGGCAGGCCGGCGCGCAGCTCCTCGACCCATTCGCGGGGCGGGGCCACCGGGACGAGGTCGGGCTCCGGGAAGTACCGGTAGTCCTCGGCGTTGTCCTTGATGCGGCCGGAGGTCGTGGAGCCGTCGTCCTCGTGGAAGTGGCGGGTCTCCTGGACGATGGTGCCGCCGCTGCTCAGGACGGCCGCGTGGCGCTGGATCTCGAAGCGCGCCGCGCGCTCGACGGAGCGCAGCGAGTTGACGTTCTTCGTCTCCGAGCGGGTGCCGAACTCCTCGGTGCCGTTCGGGCGCAGCGACAGGTTCACGTCGCAGCGCATCTGGCCCTTGTCCATGCGGGCCTCGGAGACGCCGAGCGCCTTGATGACCTCGCGCAGCTCGGCGACGTAGGCCTTGGCGACCTCCGGGGCCCGCGAGCCGGCGCCGACGATCGGCTTGGTGACGATCTCGATCAGCGGGATGCCGGCGCGGTTGTAGTCCAGCAGGGAGTGGGAGGCGCCGTGGATGCGGCCGGTGGCGCCGCCGACGTGCAGCGACTTGCCGGTGTCCTCCTCCATGTGCGCGCGCTCGATCTCCACGCGGAAGACCTCGCCGTCCTCCAGCTGCACGTCGAGGTAGCCGTTGTAGGCGATCGGCTCGTCGTACTGGGAGGTCTGGAAGTTCTTCGGCATGTCCGGATAGAAGTAGTTCTTCCGGGCGAAGCGGCACCATTCGGCGATCTCGCAGTTCAGCGCGAGGCCGATCTTGATGGCGGACTCGACGCCGATCGCGTTGACGACGGGCAGCGAGCCGGGCAGGCCGAGACAGGTGGGGCAGGTCTGCGAGTTGGGCTCGGCGCCCAGCTCGGTCGAGCAGCCGCAGAACATCTTGGTCTTCGTGCCGAGCTCGACATGGACCTCCAGGCCCATGACGGGGTCGTACGACGCGAGGGCGTCCTCGTACGACAGCAGTTCGGTGACGGTCACAGTGAAACTTCCCTCTCAGCCCATCAGGACGTCGTCGTCGCCGAGGCGCTTGAGCTCGCGGTACAGGATGGCGAGGCCGGTGACGATGGCGGCGGCCGACACGGCGGCGTCGACCAGCTTGAGCATGTCCTGCTCGGAGCGGGCCTTGCGGGCCTGCTTGATCACGCCGATGGCACCGAAGGCGGTGGTGCCGATCGACAGGTACGTACCGGACCTGGACTTCTTGAAGCCCTTGGCCTTGGAAAGAGCGCTACTACCGGTCACAGCGACGGAGCCTCCTCAAGCAGCGGGTGGCCCCAGCGCTCGGTGAAGGCGGCCTCGACGGCGGCACCGACCTTGTACAGGCGGTCGTCCTTCATCGCCGGGGCGATGATCTGCAGCCCGACCGGCAGGCCGTCCTCCGGCGCCAGGCCGCAGGGCAGCGACATGGCGGCGTTGCCGGCCAGGTTGGTCGGGATGGTGCACAGGTCGGCGAGGTACATCGCCAGCGGGTCGTCGGTGCGCTCGCCGATCGCGAAGGCGGTGGTCGGGGTCGTCGGGGAGACGATCACGTCGACCTGCTCGAAGGACTTCTCGAAGTCCCGGGTGATCAGCGTGCGGACCTTCTGGGCCGAGCCGTAGTACGCGTCGTAGTAGCCGGAGCTCAGCGCGTACGTGCCGAGGATGACGCGGCGCTTGACCTCGTCGCCGAAGCCGGCGTCGCGGGTCAGCGCGGTGACCTCCTCGGCGGACTTCGTGCCGTCGTCGCCGACGCGCAGGCCGTAGCGCATGGCGTCGAAGCGGGCCAGGTTGGAGGAGCACTCGGACGGCGCGATCAGGTAGTACGCGGCCATCGCGAGGTCGAAGGACGGGCAGTCCAGCTCGACGATCTCGGCGCCGAGCTCCCGCAGCAGCTCGACGGACTCCTCGAAGCGCTGCACGACCCCGGCCTGGTAGCCCTCGCCGCGGAACTGCTTGACCACGCCGACGCGCATGCCGGCGACGGAGCCGTTGCGGGCGGCCTCGACGACCGGCGGGACCGGCGCGTCGATGGAGGTGGAGTCCAGCGGGTCGTGACCGGCGATCACCTCGTGCAGCAGGGCCGCGTCCAGGACCGTGCGGGCGCACGGGCCGCCCTGGTCGAGGGAGGAGGAGAAGGCCACCATGCCGTAGCGGGAGACCGCGCCGTACGTGGGCTTCACGCCGACGGTGCCGGTGACGGCGGCGGGCTGGCGGATGGAGCCGCCGGTGTCGGTGCCGATGGCGAGGGGCGCCTGGTAGGCGGCCAGCGCGGCCGCGGAGCCGCCGCCGGAGCCACCGGGGATGCGGGTGAGGTCCCACGGGTTGCCGGTGGGGCCGTAGGCGCTGTTCTCGGTGGAGGAGCCCATGGCGAACTCGTCCATGTTGGTCTTGCCGAGGATGACGACGCCGGCTTCCTTCAGCTTGCGCGTCAGGGTGGCGTCGTACGGCGGGATCCAGCCTTCGAGGATCTTCGAGCCGACGGTGGTCGGGACCCCGGCGGTGGTGAAGATGTCCTTGAGGGCGAGCGGGACGCCGGCCAGCGGGCCGAGCTCCTCGCCGCGCTCGCGCTTCGCGTCGACGGCGCGGGCCTGCGCGAGGGCGCCCTCGCGGTCGACGTGGAGGAAGGCGTGGACCTTCTCGTCGGTCGCCTCGATGCGGGCCAGGTGGGCCTCGGCGACCTCGACGGCCGTCAGCTCGCCGGAGGCGATCTTCTCGGCGGTCTGGGCGGCCGTGAGCTTGATGATGTGCGTGTCAGCCATGGTGATTAGTCCTCCCCCAGGATCTGCGGCACCTTGAAACGCTGCTGCTCCTGGGCGGGGGCGCCGGAGAGCGCCTGCGCGGGGGTGAGCGACGGTCGGACCTCGTCCGCGCGCATGACGTTCGTCAGCGGCAGCGGGTGGGAGGTCGGCGGTACGTCTTGGTCGGCGACCTCGGACACGCGGGCGACCGCGCCGATGATGTCGTCGAGCTGTCCGGCGAAGTGATCGAGCTCTTCACCGGACAGTTCCATACGCGCCAGCCGAGCGAGGTGGGCAACCTCCTCGCGCGAAATGCCAGGCATGCAGCGATCCTCTGGGGGTGGTGAGTGAGTGTTTTCCCACCAATCCTATGGGGCCGGGCCCCGGGGCCACGACACCCTTTGCCCCCGGGGCGGCCGCCGGGCCCCTGGCGGGCGGACCGCGCCGCAGGCGGCCCGCCGGGCCCGGGGGCCCGGCGGGGGCCGGCTACGGCGCCGGCGACTCCGCGGGCGCGGGGGCCGGCGAGAGCTCGCGGGTGATGTCCGCCGGCCGGCGCCAGCCGCGCTCGCCGCGGGCCAGCAGCCAGGCGGTGGCCTCCTGCGGCGGCATGGCGGCCGCGACGAGCCACCCCTGGACGGCGTCGCAGCCGAGGTCCCGCAGCCGCTCCCATGTCTCGTCGTCCTCCACGCCCTCCGCGACGACGAGCAGGCCGAGCGAGTGCGCCAGGTCGACGGTGCAGCGGACGATCTCCGCGTCCTGCGCGTCGACCGCGAGCCGTGCCACGAACGAACGGTCGATCTTCAGCTCGCTGACCGGCAGCCGGCGCAGGTGGACGAGCGAGGAGTAGCCGGTGCCGAAGTCGTCCAGCGACATCTTCACGCCGTGGCCGGTCAGGCCGGCCATCGTGTCGGCGGCCCGCTGCGGGTCCTCCAGCAGGACGTGTTCCGTTATCTCCAGCTGCAGCCCGCTCGCGGGGACGCCGTGCCGGGCGAGGCGGGCCGCGACGGCCCCGGCGAAGCCGGGGGTGTGGACGTCGCGCGGCGAGACGTTGACGGCGACCGGGACCTTCAGGCCCTGCGCCCGCCAGCGGGCCACCTGGGCCAGGGCGGTCTCCAGGACGTACTCGGTCAGGTGGGGCATCAGCCCGGAGGTCTCGGCGATCGCGATGAACTCGTCGGGAGGGACCCGGCCGCGCTCCGGGTGCACCCAGCGGACCAGCGCCTCCAGGCCGGCCACCTGGCCGTCGAAGCGGACCTTCGGCTGGTAGTGCAGCTCGACCTCGCCCGCGTCGAGGGCGCGGCGCAGGTCGCCGAGGAGGCCGAGCCGGTCGGGCGTGTTGCTGTCGCGCTTGGACTCGTACACCTCCACCCCGGTGCGGTCCCGCTTGGCCTGGTACATGGCCACGTCGGCGCGCCGCAGCAGCCCCTCGGCGTCGAGCGCGTGGTCGGGGAAGACGGCGAGGCCGGCGCTGGCCTCCAGGACGAGGGTGAGGCCGTCCAGGTCCAGGGGGGAGCTGAGCTCGGCGACGAGGTGCCGGGCGACGCGCTGGGCGCTGGTGGCGGAGTCGGCGGCGGGCAGGAGGACGGCGAACTCGTCGCCGCCGAGCCGGGCGGCCTCCGCCTCCCCGGGCAGGGCCTGGTGGAGCCGCTCGGCGATCTGGAGCAGCAGGCGGTCCCCGGCCAGGTGGCCGAGGGTGTCGTTGACGGCGCGGAAGCGGTCCAGGTCGATCAGCACGAGGGCCGAGCGGGTGCCCAGGCGTTCCGCCTCGTCCAGGGCGGACCAGGTGCGCTCCAGCAGCCACTGCCGGTTCGGCAGCCCGGTCAGCGGGTCGCGCAGCTGCTCCTCGGCGCGTGCGCGGGCGATCCGCAGGGTGGAGTCCAGGGCGATCAGCGGCACGGCGAACAACGGCAGCAGGACGGGCTGGGCGACGGCGACCACGCAGATCAGCGGGGCGATGCCGAGCAGGGCGACCGCGACTAAGGCCTGCCGCAGCAGGGCCGTGCGGGCGGCGGTGCGCAGGCCCCCGCCGCGCCGCCCCAGCGCGAACCACAGCAGGAGGCGGGTGACCAGCAGGTAGGCGACGGCGACCAGGACCACCTCGGGCGCGGCCTCCAGGCCCCAGGTGTCCGGCGTCCACGGGGCCTCGACGGTGGGCGCCTCCCCGAAGGCGGCGAGGACGAGGGCGCCGGCGCCGATGCCGAGGATGTCCGCGGCGCCGTGCAGCAGCCCCTGCCGCCAGCGGTGCCGGCGCGCGGCCCACACGAGCGAGACGACGGAGAGGGAGACGAGCCCCGCGGGCAGCCAGCCGTAGAGGATGAGCACGCCGAGGGTCAGGGCCGCGCCCGAGCCGGTGCCGCCCCACCAGCGGTCGCGGCCGAGGGCGACCAGGTGGCCGACGATGATGCCGGTGAGCAGGGCGAGCGCCCAGCCGACCGCGCCGCCGGGGAACAGCGCCTGACGGTCGATCAGCGCCGCGGCGACGCCTGCCGCGAGGAGGACGGCGGCCAGGCCGACCACCGCGATCGGCAGCACGGTGCGCCGCGCGGCCCCCTGCTGTCCCGCCCCCGTGTCGAGCGGGCGGGTGTCGGGCGTCCTGGCGCGCCGGACGCCCGGCCGTCCCGTCCGCATGGGCGGGATCTCCCCGCCGACATCAGGTGACGGGTCGGCGCTATCGGTGGGTTTCATGCCCGTCCCTCTCACAGCCGGCTGTGCCGATGTCACGCGATGGCCCCGATGTCATGCCATCACGGCTGGCATCGCACCGCGCAGCCGTGCACGACAGGCGCACCCCTCAACAGTAGGACGCGAGAGGCTCCCAGGGGCAGCGGTCGGCGGCGGTTGCCCGAACGCGACCCAGCCATCCTCATCAGTACGGTATCCGCCGAACAGGTGAGTTGGGACCAGGACCCCCGGCTCACCTGTCCGATGATCCGACAGGTCGCCGCCCTGCCAACAGCCCTGTACCGGCCGTTTGCCACCGGCTGTCGCCCCGGGCGCACGCCCGCCCGCACGGCCGCACGCCACGCGTCCGTCCGCCGGCGCCGCCTGCGGTGTGCGGACGGCCCGGGGGTGCTATCCGGCCTGTCCGGCCGCCGGGGCCGCCGCCGCCCCGCCCTCGGCCGGGAGCGCGGCCCCGCGCGCCGCGTCGGGGCCCTGCTCCAGCAGGACGGCGAAGCCGGCCTCGTCGAGGACGGGCAGCTTCAACTGCACGGCCTTGTCGTACTTCGAGCCGGGGTTCTCGCCGACGACGACGAAGGAGGTCTTCTTCGAGACGGAGCCGGTGACCTTGGCGCCGCGGCTATGGAGGGCCTCCTTGGCGCCGTCGCGGGTGTGGTGCTGCAGGGTGCCGGTGACGACGACCGTGAGGCCTTCGAGCGGGCGCGGACCCTCGTCCTCGCCGGAGCCCTCGTCCTCCATGCGGACGCCGGCGGCCCGCCACTTGCGCAGGATCTCCTGGTGCCAGTCGACCGCGAACCACTCCTTGACGGCGGCCGCGATGATCGGCCCGACGCCCTCGGTGGCGGCCAGCTCCTCCTCGGTGGCCTGCTCGATCCGCTCGACGGACCGGAAGGCGCGCGCCAGCGCCTCCGCGGCGACGGGGCCGACGTGCCGGATGGAGAGGCCGTTGATGAAGCGGGCCAGGGGCCGCTCCTTCGCCGCGGCGATGTTCTCCAGCATCGCCAGGGCGTTCTTCTTCGGCTCCCCCTTCTGGTTGGCGAAGACCGTGACGATCTTCTCCTCGCCGGTCTTGGGGTCGCGCTTGGGCAGCCCGCTGTCGGCGTCGAGGACGTACGCCTTGATCGGCAGCAGCTGCTCGATGGTGAGGTCGAACAAGTCGCCCTCGTCGCGCATCGGCGGCTCGGCCGGCTCCAGCGGGTTGGTGAGCGCGGCCGCGGCGACGGCGCCGAAGTTCTCGATGTCGAGGCACTGCCGGCCCGCGAGGTAGAACAGCCGCTCGCGCAACTGGGCGGGGCATGTCCGCGCGTTGGGGCAGCGCAGGTCGATGTCGCCTTCCTTCATGGCGCGCAGCGGCGTCCCGCACTCGGGGCACTCGGCGGGCATCACGAACTCCCGCTCCGTGCCGTCACGCAGGTCCACGACGGGGCCCAGGATCTCGGGGATGACGTCCCCGGCCTTGCGCAGGACCACGGTGTCGCCGATGAGGACGCCCTTGGCCTTGACGACCTCCTGGTTGTGCAGCGTCGCGAACTCCACCTCGGATCCGGCCACCGTGACGGGCTCCACCTGCGCGTACGGGGTGACGCGCCCGGTGCGGCCGACGCCGACCTTGATGTCGACGAGCTTGGTGTTGACCTCCTCTGGGGCGTACTTCCAGGCGATGGCCCAGCGCGGGGCGCGCGCCGTGGAGCCGAGCCGGCCCTGGAGCGGGATCTCGTCGAGCTTGACGACGACGCCGTCGATCTCGTGCTCCACGGAGTGGCGGTGCTCGCCGAAGTGGGCGATGAACTCGCGGACCTCGGCCAGGGAGGACACGACCCGGTTGTGCCGGGCGGTGGGCAGGCCCCACTCGCGCAGCAGCCCGTACGCCTGCGACAGGGTGGCGATCTCGAAGCCCTCGCGGGCGCCGATGCCGTGCACCACCATGTGGAGCGGGCGGGTCGCGGTGACCTTGGGGTCCTTCTGGCGCAGCGACCCGGCCGCCGCGTTGCGCGGGTTGGCGAACGGCTTGTCGCCGGCGGCGACGAGGCGGGCGTTGAGCTCCTCGAACTTCTCCATCGGGAAGAAGACCTCGCCGCGGATCTCGACGATGTCGGGGATCCGGTCGCCGGAGAGGCGGTCGGGGACCTCCGCGATGGTGCGGACGTTGGGCGTGATGTCCTCGCCGGTGCGGCCGTCGCCGCGGGTGGCGGCGCGGGTCAGCCGGCCCTTCTCGTAGGTGAGGTTGACCGCGAGGCCGTCCACCTTGAGCTCGCACAGGTAGTGGAAGTCGGGGGTGCCCACGTCCCGGGCGACGCGGTCCGCCCAGGCGGACAGCTCCTCGTCGTCGAAGGCGTTGTCGAGGGAGAGCATGCGCTCGCGGTGCACGACGGACGCGAAGTCCGTCTCGTACGCCCCGGCCACCTTCTGGGTCGGCGAGTCGGGCGTGCGCAGCTCCGGGTACTGCTCCTCCAGGGCCTCCAGCGAGCGCAGCAGCCGGTCGAACTCGGCGTCGCTGACGACCGGCTGGTCGTTCACGTAGTACCGGAAGCGGTGCTCCTCGACCTGCTCGGCCAGCAGCGCGTGCTGCTCGCGCACCGCCGCCGGTACCGCCGTGTCCTGCTGTTCGGCTGCCATGCCGTGTCCTCCCGTGGCCCGTCTCGGTTCGTCACTCAGGGTTGTCGGCGAGCGACCTCGCCGCGCGGGCGCAGTGGGCCTGCGCCGCGCGGGCGTAGGCGGGCGAGGCACCCGCGAGGCCGCACGACGGGGTGACCGTGACGGACTCCGCGAGGGTGCCCGGGGCCAGCCCCAGCCTGCGCCAAAGCTTCCTGACACCCATGACGCTACCGCCCGGGTCGGACAACGGGGCATCGGTGCCCGGCACCACTCCGGCGAAGATCCGCACCCCGCTTTCGACGGCTTCGCCGACGGCTTCGTCCTCGCGCTCCGTGAGCAGCGAGAAATCGAACGAGATGCCGTCGGCGCCGGCGCGGCGGAGCAGGTCGAAGGGCACGCCGGGGGCGCAGGAGTGGACGACGACGTCCCCGTCGTGGACGGCGAACAGCTCGCGCAGGGTCCCCTCGACGACCTGCCGGTCCACGGCCCGGTAGGTCCGGTAGCCGCTGGCGGTGCGGACCCGGCCGGTGAGGACGGCGGTGAGCGACGGCTCGTCGAACTGGAGGACGACCTCGGCGCCGGGGATCCGCCTGCGGACGTCGGCGAGGTGCCCGCGCAGCCCCTCGGCGAGGGAGGCGGCCAGGTCCCGGCAGGCGCCGGCGTCCTGGAGGGCGGCCTCGCCGCCGTGCAGCTCCAGGGCGGCGGCCAGCGTCCACGGGCCGACGGCCTGCACCTTGAGGCGCCCCTCGTAGCCCTGGGTGAACTCCTCCAGGGCGTCGAGGTCCTCGCCGAGCCAGGACCTGGCGCGCCGGGTGTCGCGGCCGGGGCGGTCGCTGACGCGCCAGCCGCTGGGCTCCACGTGCGCGTACAGGTCGACGAGCAGGCCGAGCGAGCGGCCGATCATGTCGGCGCCGGGGCCGCGGGCGGGCAGCTCGGGCAGGTAGGGGAAGTCCTCGAAGGAGCCGGTGGCGGTCTTGGCGGCCTCGCGGGCGTCGCCGCCGGGAAGGGAGCCGACCCCGGTGGCGTTCGCGGTCACCGGCCCGGCCTCACGGTCAGGTCGTTGACCTCGGCGTCGCGCGGCAGGTCGAGGGCCATCAGGATGGTGGTGGCCACGGACTCCGGGTCGATCCAGGCGGAGGGGTCGTACTCCTTGCCCTCCTGGGAGTGCACCTTGGCCTGCATGGCCGTGGCGGTGCGACCGGGGTAGACGGAGGTGACGCGGACGCCGTTGGCGCGCTCCTCGGCGCGCAGCGCGTCGGCGAGCGCCTTCAGCCCGTGCTTGGAGGCGGCGTACGCGCTCCAGTCGGCGTGGGCGTTCAGGCCCGCGCCGGAGTTGACGAAGACGACGGTGGCCTTGGAGGCGCGCAGCGTCGGCAGGAGGAGCCGGGTGACCTCGGCCGGGGCGATCAGGTTGACGTTGAGCTGCTGGTGCCAGGTCTTGGGGCGCAGCTCGCCGACGGGCCCGAGGTCGACGATGCCGGCGATGTGCAGCAGCGAGTCGAGCCGCTCGGGCATCGCCTGCTTGTCGAAGGCCCAGGAGAGCCGGTCGGGGTCGGCGAGGTCGCCGACGAGGGTGCGGGCGCCCGGGTAGCGCTCGACGAGCTGCCGGGCGCGGGCGGCGTCGCGGGCGAGCAGGATCAGGTCGTCGCCGCGGGCGTGCAGCCGGCCGGCGACGGCGGCGCCGATACCGGCCCCGGCCCCGGTGATCAGGTGTGTAGGCATACCGCCCATGCTCGCACCCCGGCGGCGGCGCCCCGCCCGCCCGGGTACCGCGCGGCGGGGCCGGCGGCGCCCTGCGGGTCCGGGATGCGGCCCCGCAGGGCTGTCACGCCGCCACGGCCGGCCGGGGGCCGGGGCGGAAGGTGCGGCGGTAGGCGGTCGGGGAGGTGCCGAGCGAGGTGCGCATGTGTTGGCGCAGGGAGTTGGCGGAGCCGAAGCCGGAGCGGTGTGCGACGAGGTCCACGGGCAGGTCGCTGGATTCCAGCAAGTGGCGTGCGAGGTCGATGCGCTGGGCGGTCAGCCACTGCACCGGGGTCGTGCCGACCTCGTCGCGGAAGCGCCGGGTGAAGGTGCGCACGCTCATTCCGGCCCGCGCGGCCAGCTGGTTCAGCGTGAGCGGTTCAGCGAGGTGCTCCAGGGCCCAGGCGCGTGCCTCGGTGGTGGTGGCGACGGTGGGCTCGGGCACGGGCCTGTCGATGTACTGGGCCTGCCCGCCGTCGCGCCACGGCGGGACGACGCACAGCCGGGCGGCGCGGTTGGCGACGGCGGTGCCGTGGTCGGCGCGCACCAGGTAGAGGCACAGGTCGATGCCCGCGGCGACGCCGGCGGAGGTCAGGATGTCGCCGTCGTCGACGAAGAGGACGTCCTCGTCCAGCTTGATGCGCGGGAAGGCCCGCTGGAACTCCCGCGCTTTGAACCAGTGCGTGGTCGCGGGCCGCCCGTCGAGCATCCCGGCGGCGGCGAGCACGTACGAGCCGGTGCAGATGGACACGATCCGGGCGCCGGGGCGGATCCGGGCGAGGGCGTCGGCGTGCGCCTGCGGCAGGGGCGCGCCTTGGAGGAGCTCGCTCATGGCGTGTGTGGGCGGGATGACCACGGTGTCGGCGGCTTCGAGCGCCTCGGCGCCGGCCGAGACGCCGATCGTGAACCCTGCGTCGCTGGAGACGGGCTGCCCGTCGGCGGTGCAGACGGTGACCTCGTAGAGCCCGTTCCCGGAGTCGTCACAGGCGTTGCCGAACACCCGGGAGGGGATTCCGAGCTCGAACGGGGGGACGCCTTCGAGGGCGAGTACGGCGACGCGGTGCATGGCCGGATTCTGTCACATGGTGGCCGTCTGGCCAGCACTGTGCGGGCCTGCCGGCGGCGAAGCTGGTGCCGCCACCGGGAAAACCGGTGCGGAACAGACACAAGGAGACATCCATGCGTGCCGTCGTCGTCAGCCAGTGGGGCGGTCCCGAGGTCCTCACCGAGACCGAGGTCGACCGGCCCGAGCCGGGGCTGGGCGAGATTCTGGTGCGGGTGCACGCGGCCGGCGTGAACCCCGTGGACTGGAAGACCCGCGCCAGTGGCGCCCTCGTCGCGTGGGACCGCGTCCCGGTGGTCGGCTGGGACGTCTCGGGCGTCGTCGAGGCGGTCGGGCCGGGTGTGACGCTGTACCGGCCGGGCGACGAGGTGTACGGGATGCCCCGCTTCCCCCGGCAGGCGGGCGGCTACGCGGAGTACGTGACGGCCCCGGCGCGGCATTTCGCCCCCAAGCCGGCTTCCCTGGACCACGTGCAGGCGGCGGCGCTCCCGCTGGCGGCGCTGACCGCCTGGCAGGCGCTGGTCGACACGGCCGGGATCACGGCCGGGCAGCGGGTGCTGGTCCACGCCGCGGCCGGCGGGGTCGGCCACCTGGCGGTGCAGATCGCCAAGGCCCGCGGCGCGTACGTGATCGGCACCGCCAGCGCGGCCAAGCACGGGGTGCTGCGCGGGCTCGGCGCGGACGAGCTGGTCGACTACCGCACGGAGGACTTCGCCGAGGCGGTCTCGGACGTGGACGTGGTGCTGGACGCACTGGGCGGGGAGGTCGCGGAGCGCTCCCTGCGGGTGCTGAAGCCCGGCGGCCACCTGGTGACGCTGCCGGGGCCGGACGTCCCGGCCGCAGCCGACGGGGTGCGCGCCTCCTTCGTCGTCGTGGAGCCCGACCTGAGGGGCCTGGAGGAGATCACCGCCCTGGTGGAGCAGGGCCTGCTCAAGCCGCTGGTGGAGACGGTGCTGCCGCTGGAGCAGGCGGCGAAGGCCCACGAGATCGGCGAGCAGGGCCGCACCACCGGCAAGATCGTCCTGACGGTGGCCTGAGCCCGGAGGCGGAGGCGGGGGCGGTCTCGGGGGCGGCCGCCCGGCGTCACACCGCGGCGGCGGCGCGGGTGGTCGTGGCGATGGTGGCGGAGCCGACGACGCGGGTGCCGTCGTACAGGACGATCGCCTGGCCGGGCGCCACACCGCGGACCGGCTCGGTGAAGCGGACGCGCAGTTCGCCGTCGACGACCTCGGCGAAGACCTCGGTCTCGCCGCCGTGGGCGCGCAGCTGGGCGGTGTAGGTGCCCGGGGCGGCGGGTGCGGAGCCGCACCAGCGGGGGCGGATCGCGGTGAGGGCGCCGATGTCGAGGGACTCGGCGGGGCCGACCGTGACCGTGTTGTCCACCGGCGAGATGTCGAGGACGTAGCGCGGCTTGCCGTCGGGGGCGGGGTGCCCGATGCGCAGGCCCTTGCGCTGGCCGATGGTGAAGCCGTACGCGCCGTCGTGGGTGCCGACCTTGGCGCCGGACTCGTCGACGATGTCGCCCTCGGCGCGGCCGAGGCGCTTGGCGAGGAAGCCCTGGGTGTCGCCGTCGGCGATGAAGCAGATGTCGTGGCTGTCGGGCTTCTTCGCGACGGCGAGGCCGCGGCGCTCCGCCTCGGCGCGGATCTCCTCCTTGGTGGTGATCGTGTCGCCGAGCGGGAAAAGGGCGTGGGCGAGCTGCTTCTCGTCGAGGACGCCGAGGACGTACGACTGGTCCTTGGCCATGTCGGAGGCGCGGTGCAGCTCGCGGGTGCCGTCCTCGTTCACGACGACCGTCGCGTAGTGGCCGGTGCAGACCGCGTCGAAGCCGAGGGCGAGGGCCTTGTCGAGGAGCGCCGCGAACTTGATCTTCTCGTTGCAGCGCAGGCACGGGTTGGGGGTGCGGCCCGCCTCGTACTCGGCGACGAAGTCCTCCACCACGTCCTCGCGGAAGCGCTCGGCGAGGTCCCAGCAGTAGAAGGGGATGCCGATGACGTCGGCCGCGCGGCGGGCGTCCCGGGAGTCCTCGATGGTGCAGCAGCCGCGCGCGCCGGTCCGGAAGGACTGCGGGTTCGCGGAGAGCGCCAGGTGGACACCGGTCACGTCGTGCCCGGCTTCGACCGCGCGGGCGGCGGCGACGGCGGAGTCCACGCCGCCGGACATGGCGGCCAGGACGCGGAGGGGGCGGGCGGGGCGCGGCAGGTTCTCAGTCATAGCGCTTCCCAGGGTACGGGGGAACCGTGCGGGGT
>NZ_RPSE01000105.1:0-17018 GCF_003949955.1 Streptomyces sp. WAC05292 | reverse complement strand
CGCGTGGGCCGCCGCCCGGCCCCCGGCGTGCCGACGGCCCACGCGCCCCTGGCGCGCGGCTGCCGCCCCCGCGGCTGCCGCGCCCCGGCCCGGCGCGTCCACGGGCGGCGGGTCCGGTACGTCATCGGCTCCGAGCCCGGGCAGGTCAACGGCATGCGATGGCGCCGCGGGGAAGCGCCGTAGGACGGACGGGACGACCCGTGCGGCAGCAGCCGTACGGCCCCCTCCGGCACACCCCTGCGCCCCGACGGCCCCGACGGCCCTCCGCGCGCACGGGACCCGCACCGCACGCACCCGCACCCCGAAGGGTGTGGTGTGCCCGTCGCGGGCGGGCGGCGCCATACGGTGACAACCATCCGCCGCACCGCACACTCCAGGAGTTGCCGGCATGTCCAGCGCCACTGACTTCTTCATCCCGGACCCGGAAGGCCGCGTCCCCAACGCCGAGGGCTACTTCGGCGACTTCGGCGGCAAGTTCATCCCGGAGGCCCTCGTCGCCGCCGTGGACGAGGTCGCCGTCGAGTACGAGAAGGCGAAGAACGACCCCGCCTTCGCGGCCGAGCTCAACGACCTCATGGTCAACTACACCGGCCGCCCCAGCGCGCTGACCGAGGTGCCCCGCTTCGCCGGGCACGCAGGCGGCGCCCGCATCTTCCTCAAGCGCGAGGACCTCAACCACACCGGCTCGCACAAGATCAACAACGTGCTGGGCCAGGCCCTCCTCACCAAGCGCATGGGCAAGACCCGCGTCATCGCCGAGACCGGCGCAGGCCAGCACGGCGTGGCCACCGCCACCGCCTGCGCCCTCTTCGGCCTCGACTGCACCATCTACATGGGCGAGATCGACACCCGGCGGCAGGCCCTTAACGTGGCCCGCATGCGGATGCTGGGCGCCGAGGTCATCGCCGTGAAGTCCGGGTCCCGCACCCTCAAGGACGCCATCAACGAGGCGTTCCGGGACTGGGTCGCCAACGTCGACCGCACCCACTACCTCTTCGGGACCGTCGCCGGCCCGCACCCCTTCCCCGCCATGGTCCGCGACTTCCACCGCGTCATCGGCGTCGAGGCCCGCCGCCAGATCCTGGAGCGCACCGGCCGCCTGCCCGACGCCGTCGCCGCCTGCGTCGGCGGCGGCTCCAACGCCATCGGCCTCTTCCACGCCTTCCTCCCCGACACCGGCGTCCGCCTCGTCGGCTTCGAGCCCGCCGGCCACGGCGTCGAGACCGGCGAGCACGCGGCGACCCTCACCGCCGGCGAGCCCGGCATCCTGCACGGCTCCCGCTCCTACGTCCTCCAGGACGACGAGGGCCAGATCACCGAGCCGTACTCGATCTCCGCCGGCCTGGACTACCCCGGCATCGGCCCGGAGCACTCCTTCCTCAAGGACACCGGCCGCGGCGAGTACCGCGCGGTCACCGACGACGCCGCCATGCAGGCCCTGCGCCTGCTCTCGCGCACCGAGGGCATCATCCCCGCCATCGAGTCGGCCCACGCCCTCGCCGGCGCCCTCGACCTCGGCCGCGAACTCGGCCCCGACGGACTCGTCGTGGTCAACCTGTCCGGCCGCGGCGACAAGGACATGGACACCGCCGCCCGCTACTTCGGGCTGTACGACGCCGAGGGGGAGTCGAAGTGAGCAAGGGCAACATCCGGCTGCTGGGCGACACCCTCGCCAAGGCCAAGGCGGAGGACCGCGCCGCCCTGGTCGCCTACCTCCCGGCCGGCTTCCCGACCGTCGACGGCGGCATCGAGGCCGTCAAGGCCGTCATCGCCGGCGGCGCCGACATCGTCGAGGTCGGCCTCCCGCACAGCGACCCGGTCCTCGACGGCGCCGTCATCCAGACCGCCGACGACATCGCGCTGCGGGGCGGCGTCCGGATCGCCGACGTGCTGCGCACGGTCCGCGAGGCGCACGAGGCGACCGGCGCGCCGGTGCTGGTCATGACGTACTGGAACCCGATCGACCGCTACGGCCCGGAGCGGTTCGCCGCCGAGCTGGCCGAGGCGGGCGGCGCCGGCTGCATCCTGCCCGACCTGCCCGTCCAGGAGTCCGCCCTGTGGCGGGAGCACGCCGACAAGCACGGCCTCGCGACCGTCTTCGTCGTCGCCCCCAGCAGCAAGGACGCCCGCCTCGCCACGATCACCGCGGCCGGCTCGGGCTTCGTCTACGCCGCCTCCCTCATGGGCGTCACCGGGACCCGGGAGTCCGTCGGCAACGAGGCGCAGGAGCTGGTCCGCCGCACCCGCGCCACCACGGAGCTGCCGGTCTGCGTCGGGCTCGGCGTCTCCAACGCCGTGCAGGCCAAGGAGGTCGCCGGCTTCGCCGACGGGGTGATCGTCGGCTCGGCGTTCGTGAAGCTGCTGCTGGACGCGCCGGACCTGCCGGCCGGGCTCGCGGCCGTGCGGGCGCTGGCGGGCGAACTTGCGGAAGGCGTACGCAGGAGCTGACGCGGGGCCCGTCCCGGAAGGGTTCTGTAGCCCGATCGGGTGGATCTGGGAGCAGGGAGGCACGGGAGTGCCTCCCTGCTTCGTTTGCCCGACCGTGAGCGAGATGAACGACGGTGCGAACCGCGAAGCGAAGAACCGATCGGCCCGCGAGCGCCTCCAGGCCGAGCGCGAGCGGCAGAAGAAGAAGGACAAGCGCCGGCGGACGCTCGTCGTGGCGACGGCCGTGGTCGGCGTCCTCGGCCTGGCGGCGGTCGTCGGCCTGATCGCGGCCAACACCGGCAAGGACAGCGCGGCCGGCGGCCCCGTCACCGCGCCCTCCGGGGCCACCGGCGAGGACTCCCTCGCCATCCGGACGGGCAGCGCCGAGGCCCCGTCCACGCTGGTCGTGTGGGAGGACTTCCGCTGCCCGGCCTGCAAGAACTTCGAGACCATGTACAAGGACACGGTCCACGAGCTGGAGGCCAAGGGCCTGCTCAAGACCGACTACCACCTGGTCACCCTGATCGACGGGAACATGGGCGGCAGCGGCTCGCTCAAGAGCGCCAACGCGGCCGCCTGCGCCCAGGACGCCGGGAAGTTCACCGAGTACCACGACGTGCTGTTCGAGAACCAGCCGCCCGAGCCGGACGACGCCTACGGCAAGAACGCCAAGCTGCTGGAGCTGGCGGGCAAGGTGCCCGGCCTCGACACCGCCGAGTTCCGCGCGTGCGTGGAGAACGGGACCCACGAGAGCTGGGTCGGCAAGTCCTTCGAGGCCTTCCGGGCCGGGAAGTTCCGCGGCACCCCGACGGTGCTGCTGAACGGCAAGGACGTGATGACCGAGCAGATCACCCCGCAGAAGATGAAGGAGATCGTCGAGGCCGCGGCGAAGGGCGGCGGCACCGCGAGCGCCTCCCCGGCCGCCTCGGGATCGCCGTCCGCGGCGGGGGCGCCGGCCTCGAAGGCCCCGAAGGCGAAGGGCTCCGCCTCCGCCTCGCGCTCGGCGTCGCCCTCGGCGCCGGCCCGCGGCACGGACGCGCTGGGGGCCGCCCGGGAGTGAGCCCGCCCGGCGGACACGAGGTGTCGATTTGATGGCGGGAACGCCGGGCGGGTTGCCGTGCGCACCGCCCGGCAGGGTAGCGTCGGACCTGCCATGGAACTTGCCTACATTCCCAGTCCGTCGACCGGTGTGGTCCACCTCGGGCCGATCCCGCTGCGCGGCTACGCGTTCTGCATCATCATCGGCGTCTTCGCCGCCGTCTGGCTCGGCAACAAGCGCTGGATCGCGCGCGGAGGAAAGCCGGGCACCGTCGCGGACATCGCCGTGTGGGCGGTTCCGTTCGGCCTGGTCGGCGGCCGCCTCTACCACGTGATCACCGACTACCAGCTCTACTTCGGCGAAGGCCGCAACTGGGTCGACGCCTTCAAGATCTGGGAGGGCGGCCTCGGCATCTGGGGCGCCATCGCGCTCGGCGCGGTCGGCGCCTGGATCGGCTGCCGCCTGCGGGGCATCCCGCTGCCCGCCTGGGCCGACGCCCTCGCCCCCGGCATCGCCATCGCCCAGGCCGTCGGCCGCTGGGGCAACTGGTTCAACCAGGAGCTGTACGGGCGCGCCACCGACCTGCCGTGGGCCGTCGAGATCAGCGACGGCCCGAACCGGGTCGGCGGCACCTACCACCCGACGTTCCTGTACGAGTCGCTGTGGTGCCTCGGCGTCGCCGCGCTCGTGATCTGGGCCGACCGGCGCTTCAAGCTGGGCCACGGCCGCGCCTTCGCCCTCTACGTCGCCGCGTACTGCGCGGGCCGCGCCTGGATCGAGTACATGCGGGTCGACGAGGCGCACCACATCCTCGGCCTGCGGCTGAACGTCTGGACCGCGATCGCCGTGTTCGTCCTGGCCGTCGTCTACTTCGCGGTCTCCGCGAAGCTGCGGCCGGGCCGCGAGGAGGTCGTCGAGCCGGACCGCGGCCCCGCCGCCTCCGACCCGGCGGCCGCCGCGAAGCCGGCCGGCGCCGAGGACGCGGCGCAGGCCGCCGGCGCCGCGTCCGCCGAGGCGAAGGGCGCCGAAGCGAAGGCCGCCGCGGCCGGGGCCGCCGAGGCGAAGCCCGGCGAGCCGCGGGACGCGGGCGCCGCGGCCCCCGCCGCCGAGCCGGCGGCGACGCCGAAGGCGGACCTCGCCAAGCCGGCCGCCGCCGCGGAGAAGGCCCCCGCCCAGGCCGGCGGCGCGGCCGACGCGCCCGGGGCCGACACGCTCTGACCCGGACACCCGCAGGATCCGCCCGCAGGGGCGCCGCGCAGGCAGCGCGGCGCCCCTGCGGCCTTTCCGCCGGCGGCCGCGCCGCTCAGGACGGCAGCCGCACCGGTGCCTCACGGCGCGACAGCGCCACGACCCGCTCCGCGACCGCCAGCGCCGCCGCGTCCACGAACCGCCCGTCGGGCAGGACCGCCGCCCCCGGGTTGCGGCGGGCCGCGGCCACGACCTCCTCCGCGGCGCCGAGCTCCTCCGGCCCCGGCAGGTAGGCCCGCTCGATCACCGGGAGCTGGCGCGGGTGGATCGCCGCCCGGCCGAGGAAGCCCAGCCTCCGCCCGCGGGCGCAGGAGGCGGCGAGCGCCTCCAGGTCCCGGATGTCGGGGAAGACGGACTGGGCGGGCGGCGCCAGCCCGGCCGCCCGCGCGGCGACCACCACCCGCGACCGCGGCCAGTCCAGGCCCTCCTCGCTCCCGCACCCGAGATCGGCGCGCAGATCGGCCTCGCCCAGGGCGAGCCCGCGCAGGGCGGGGTGCGCGCGGGCGATCTCGTACGCCCGCTCCACGCCCAGCGCCGACTCCAGCAGCGCGTACAGCGCCACCCCGCCCGTCCGCTCGGCGACCCGTACGACCTGCTCCGGCGAGGTGACCTTCGGCAGCCGCAACCCGGCGAGGCCGAGCAGCCCGGCCAGGGCGGCCAGGTCCGCACCCGCCCAGGGGGAGTCGAGGGCGTTGACGCGTACGTACACCGGCACCGGCGGCCGCTCGGCGAGCAGCTCCGCGGTGGCCGCGCGGGCGTACTCCTTGCGGGAGGCAGGCACGGCGTCCTCCAGGTCGACGATGACGGCGTCGGCGCCGCAGTGCAGCGCCTTGGCCACCGAGTCCTGGTGGTCGCCGCGCGCATAGAGCCAGGTCAGGATCACAGGGCCCCTTCCTTCCGGAGCGTGCCGGCCGCGGCGCCGGAGCCGCGGGGCGGCGGGGCGGCGAGGGGCCCGGCGGACAGCGCCGCGAGATCCGGCGCCCGCTGGCCGGCGAGCGGCCCGGCGCGCCCGCCGCCGTGCCCGTCCGGCGGGCGGTCTGCGCCCGGCCCACCGGGGTCCGGTGGGGGCGGCTTCACGGCCGCGGCCCGGCGGCGAACGCCGCGAAGGCGGCGTCGGCCGCGGCGCGGTCCGGCATGGCGTCCTGCGCGCCCGGCCGCTGCACCGACAGCGCCGCGGCCGCCGCCGCCCAGGCCATCGCCTCCCGCATCGGGCGCCCCTCGCCCAGTGCCACCGCCAGCGCCCCGGCGAAGGTGTCCCCGGCGGCCGTGGTGTCCACCGCCCCGACCCGCGGCGCGGGCACCGCGTACGGCTCCTGCCCCCGGGCGGCGTGCAGGGCGCCGGCCGCGCCGAGGGTGACGACCACCTCGGGGAACCGCTCCAGCAGCGCGGCCGCCGCCTGGCGGGGGTCCGTCAGCCCGGTCAGGGCGGCCGCCTCGTGCTCGTTGGGGACGAGCAGGTCGACCGCGTCCGGCAGGTCCGGGGGCAGCGGCTGCACCGGCGCCGGCGTCAGCACCGTCCGCACCCCGTGCGCCCGCGCCGCGCGGGCCGCGGCCGCCACCGCGGACAGCGGCACCTCCAGTTGCAGCAGCAGCGTCCCCGACGCGGCGATCCGCTCCTCGTCGCCGGACTCCAGCCCGGTGACGAGCCCGTTGGCGCCGGGGACCACGATGATGCTGTTGCCGCCCTCGTCGTCCACGGTGATGTGGGCCGTCCCGCTGGCGCCCTCCACGGTGCGCAGGCCGCAGGTGTCGACGCCGGCCGCGGTGAGCGCGGAGCGCAGCCGTACGCCGAACGCGTCCGCGCCGACCGCGCCGATCATCGCCACGCGCGCCCCGAGGCGGGCCGCGGCCACGGCCTGGTTGGCGCCCTTGCCGCCGGGGGCGGTGCGGAACTCGCGGCCGGTGACGGTCTCCCCGAGCCGGGGGGCCTTGGGGACGTAGGCGACGAGGTCCATGTTCGTGCTGCCGAGAACGGTGATGGCCGTCATGGGCGGGCTGCCTCCTGTGCGGTGAGCCGGGCGGGGGTGCCGAAGCCGATCCCGTCGAGGCCGGCGTCGGGGTGAGGGCGGTGTCGGGGACGGAGCGGACCCGGTGGCGGTGACGGTACCGGGAGTGCAGCCGGTCGGTGGCGGGCAGTGCGGCGCGGACCGCGGAGGCGGGGGCATGCAGCGGCCGGTTCCATGGCGTGCCTCTCCACTGGAGGGGGCGTCGTGACCCCTAGGGGGATTTCTGCCATGGAGTGCGGTTTGTCGGTCGTCGCGAAACACCCCGTCCGCACGGGCGTCACCCGGTCGCCGAACCTCAAAACCCCAGGTAAGTACGGCCTTCCTTGCTGGCGGGCAGCCGAAATCGTGCGTAGTTTCGAGGTGTTCGGGGGGAGCGGACCGTCTCACGGCCCCCATGGGTACAAAAGGGGAGAAGAGCCGCATGTCCATCATCGACACCGAAGCGCCGCTGCACACCGCGCACCGCGACAACCACACCCACCGCGACGTCAACGGCGGATGGCTGCGCCCGGCGGTCTTCGGCGCGATGGACGGCCTCGTCTCCAACCTCGCGCTGATGACCGGCGTGGCAGGCGGCGCCGCCGCCCCCGCCGGCATCGTGATCGCGGGACTGGCCGGGCTCGCCGCCGGCGCGTTCTCCATGGCCGCGGGCGAGTACACCTCCGTCGCCTCGCAGCGCGAACTCGTCCTCGCCGAACTCGACGTCGAGCGGCAGCAGCTGCGCAAGCACCCGGTCGACGAGATGGAGGAGCTCGCCGAGCTGTACGTCTCCCGCGGCGTCGAGCCGGCCCTCGCCCGCGAGGTCGCCATGCAGCTCTCCCGCGACCCCGAGCAGGCGCTGGAGATCCATGCCCGCGAGGAACTCGGCATCGACCCCGACGACCTGCCCTCGCCGCTGGTCGCCGCCGCCTCCTCCTTCGGCTCGTTCGCGCTCGGCGCCCTGCTGCCCGTCCTGCCCTACCTGCTCGGCGCGACCGCCCTGTGGCCCGCCGTCCTGCTCGCCCTGGCCGGGCTCTTCGCCTGCGGCGCCGTCGTCTCCCGGGTCACCACCCGCTCCTGGTGGTACAGCGGCCTGCGGCAGCTGCTCCTGGGTGGCGCGGCCGCCGGTGTGACGTACATCCTGGGAACCTGGATCGGCGGGGCCATAGGCTGAGCGCCCTGTCGATGAGACACTATGCAGCGCACCACATAAGTAGTTCATTACCCGGCGGTTTCGATTCCGTGTCCGCCGGGCATCACACCGGGGCGCGCCGGGCAACGATGCCCGTTTCCGCGTCGGGGCCCCCGCCCCCGCCGGCACCCTTCCACACGCCTCGCAGCAGCGCGGGGAACCCCGTACCCCGCCTCGTGCACTGTCCGCATGGTGAAACGCCGTATCCGGTTCGCAAGATTGCGGTCATCATGTAACCTGCACGAAATTTCGCAGAGGGCCAACGTCGTCCCTCGGCCATGCACAATGCCACGACGACGACGGGAGAGCCGATGCGTTCCGCATCCACGCACTCCGCGACCGGCCCCAGCAGCACCGCCTGGTCGCCCATGGACGGTCGCCCCGCCCCCCAGGGCATGTACGACCCGCGCAACGAGAAGGACGCCTGCGGCGTCGGTTTCGTGGCGAACCTCACCGGCGAGGCCACCCACGCGCTGGTCGAGCAGGCGCTGACCGTACTGCGGAACCTCGAGCACCGCGGCGCCACCGGCTCCGAGCCCGACTCCGGCGACGGCGCCGGCATCCTCAGCCAGGTCCCCGACGCGTTCCTGCGCGAGGTCGCCGGCTTCGAGCTCCCCGAGGCCGGCGCATACGCCGTCGGCATCGCCTTCCTCCCCGCCGACGGCACCGCACAGGCCGCCGCAGTGGAGCAGATCGAGGCCATCGCCGCCGAAGAGGGCCTGACCGTCCTCGGCTGGCGCGAGGTCCCCGTCACCCCCGACCTCCTCGGCAACGGCGCCCGCGCCACCATGCCGGCCTTCTCCCAGCTCTTCGTCGCCGACGGCGCGAGCACCGGCATCGCCCTGGACCGCAAGGCCTTCGTGCTGCGCAAGCGCGCCGAGCGCGAGGCCGCCACCTACTTCCCGTCGCTGTCCGCCCGGACCATCGTCTACAAGGGCATGCTCACCACGGGCCAGCTGGAGCCGTTCTTCCCGGACCTCTCCGACCGCCGCTTCGCCTCGGCGCTCGCCCTGGTCCACTCCCGGTTCTCCACCAACACCTTCCCGTCGTGGCCGCTGGCCCACCCGTACCGGTTCGTCGCCCACAACGGCGAGATCAACACGGTCAAGGGCAACCGGAACTGGATGCGGGCCCGCGAGTCCCAGCTCGCCACCGACGCCTTCGGGCAGGGCGCCCTCGACCGGATCTTCCCGATCTGCACCCCGGACGCCTCCGACTCGGCCTCCTTCGACGAGGTCCTGGAGCTCCTCCACCTCGGCGGCCGCTCCCTGCCCCACGCGGTCCTGATGATGATCCCGGAGGCGTGGGAGAACCACACCTCCATGGACCCGGCCCGCCGCGCCTTCTACCAGTACCACTCCACGATGATGGAGCCCTGGGACGGCCCGGCCTGCGTCACCTTCACCGACGGCACCCAGGTCGGCGCCGTCCTCGACCGCAACGGCCTGCGCCCCGGCCGCTACTGGGTCACCGACGACGGCCTCGTCGTGCTCTCCTCCGAGGTCGGCGTCCTCGACATCGACCCCGCGAAGGTCGTCCGCAAGGGCCGCCTCCAGCCGGGCAGGATGTTCCTCGTCGACACCGCCCAGAACCGGATCATCGAGGACGACGAGATCAAGGCCGGCCTGGCCGCCGCCGCCCCCTACGCGGAGTGGCTGGAGTCCGGCGAGATCGAGCTCACCGACCTCCCCGAGCGCGAGCACATCGTCCACACCCACGCCTCGGTCACCCGCCGCCAGCAGACCTTCGGCTACACCGAGGAAGAGCTGCGCGTCATCCTCGCCCCGATGGCCCGCACCGGCGCCGAGCCGATCGGCTCCATGGGCACCGACTCGCCGATCGCCGCGCTCTCCGAGCGGCCCCGGCTCCTCTTCGACTACTTCACCCAGCTGTTCGCGCAGGTCACCAACCCGCCGCTGGACGCCATCCGCGAGGAGCTCGTCACCTCGCTGCTGTCCTCGCTGGGCCCGCAGGGCAACCTGCTGGAGCCGACCGCCGCGTCCTGCCGCAGCGTCACCCTGCCCTTCCCGGTCATCGACAACGACGAGCTGGCCAAGCTCATCCACATCAACGCCGACGGCGACATGCCCGGCATGAAGGCGGCCACCCTCTCCGGCCTCTACCGGGTCTCCGGCGGCGCCGACGCGCTCGCCGCCCGCATCGCCGAGATCCGCTCCGAGGCAGACGCGGCCATCGCGAACGGCGCCCGCCTGATCGTCCTGTCGGACCGCCACTCGGACGCCGAGCACGCGCCGATCCCGTCGCTGCTGCTGACCGCCGCCGTCCACCACCACCTCATCGCCACCAAGCAGCGCACCCAGGTCGGCCTGCTCGTCGAGGCCGGCGACGTCCGCGAGGTCCACCACGTCGCCCTGCTCATCGGCTACGGCGCCGCCGCCGTCAACCCGTACCTGGCCATGGAGTCCGTCGAGGACCTGCTGCGCGCCGGCACGTTCATCGAGGGCATCGAGCCCGAGAAGGCCATCCGGAACCTGATCTACGCCCTCGGCAAGGGCGTCCTGAAGGTCATGTCCAAGATGGGCATCTCCACCGTCGCCTCCTACCGCGGCGCCCAGGTCTTCGAGGCCGTCGGCCTCGACGAGGAGTTCGTCGCGACGTACTTCCAGGGCACCGCCACCAAGATCGGCGGCGCCGGCCTCGACGTCATCGCCAAGGAGGTCGCCGCCCGCCACGCCAAGGCCTACCCGGCCTCCGGCACCTCCGCCGCGCACCGCGCGCTGGAGATCGGCGGCGAGTACCAGTGGCGCCGCGAGGGCGAGCCGCACCTGTTCGACCCGGAGACCGTCTTCCGGCTCCAGCACGCCACCCGCAACCGCCGGTACGACATCTTCAAGCAGTACACGGACCGGGTGAACGAGCAGTCCGAGCGCCTCATGACGCTCCGCGGCCTCTTCGGCTTCAGGAGCGACCGCCCCTCCGTCCCGCTGGACGAGGTCGAGCCGGTCTCCGAGATCGTCAAGCGGTTCTCCACCGGCGCCATGTCGTACGGCTCCATCTCCAAGGAGGCGCACGAGACCCTCGCCATCGCCATGAACCAGCTCGGCGGCAAGTCCAACACCGGCGAGGGCGGCGAGGACCCCGAGCGCCTGTACGACCCGGCGCGCCGCTCGGCGATCAAGCAGGTCGCCTCCGGCCGCTTCGGCGTCACCTCGGAGTACCTCGTCAACGCCGACGACATCCAGATCAAGATGGCGCAGGGCGCCAAGCCCGGCGAGGGCGGCCAGCTGCCCGGCCACAAGGTGTACCCGTGGGTCGCCAAGACCCGCCACTCCACCCCGGGCGTCGGCCTGATCTCCCCGCCGCCGCACCACGACATCTACTCCATCGAGGACCTCGCCCAGCTCATCCACGACCTGAAGAACGCCAACCCGGCGGCCCGCATCCACGTGAAGCTGGTCTCCGAGGTCGGCGTCGGCACGGTCGCCGCGGGCGTCTCCAAGGCCCACGCGGACGTCGTCCTGATCTCCGGCCACGACGGCGGCACCGGTGCCTCGCCGCTGACCTCGCTCAAGCACGCGGGCGGCCCCTGGGAGCTCGGCCTCGCCGAGACCCAGCAGACGCTGCTGCTGAACGGGCTGCGCGACCGGATCGTCGTCCAGACCGACGGCCAGCTCAAGACCGGCCGCGACGTCGTCATCGCCGCGCTGCTCGGCGCCGAGGAGTTCGGCTTCGCGACCGCGCCGCTCGTCGTCTCCGGCTGCGTCATGATGCGCGTCTGCCACCTGGACACCTGCCCCGTCGGCATCGCCACCCAGAACCCGGTGCTGCGCGAGCGCTTCTCCGGCAAGGCCGAATTCGTCGTCAACTTCTTCGAGTTCATCGCCGAAGAGGTCCGCGAACTCCTCGCCGAGCTGGGCTTCCGCTCGATCGAGGAGGCCGTCGGCCACGCCGAGCTCCTCGACACCGACCAGGCCGTCACGCACTGGAAGGCACAGGGCCTCGACCTCGCGCCGCTCTTCCACGTGCCCGACCTGCCCGAGGGCGCGGTCCGCCACGCCCTCATCGCCCAGGACCACGGCCTGGAGAAGGCCCTCGACAACGAGCTGATCGAGCTCGCCGCCGACGCCCTGAACGCGGCGACGGCCGAGGAGGCCCAGCCGGTCCGGGCCCAGGTCGCCATCCGCAACATCAACCGGACCGTCGGCACGATGCTCGGCCACGAGGTCACGAAGAGGTTCGGCGGTGCGGGCCTGCCCGACGACACCATCGACCTGACCTTCACCGGATCCGCCGGCCAGTCCTTCGGCGCGTTCCTGCCCAAGGGCGTCACGCTCCGCCTGGAGGGCGACGCCAACGACTACGTCGGCAAGGGCCTCTCCGGCGGCCGCATCGTGGTCCGCCCCGACCGCGGCGCCGACCACCTCGCCGAGTACTCCACCATCGCCGGCAACACCATCGGCTACGGCGCCACCGGCGGGGAGATGTTCCTGCGCGGCCGCACCGGCGAGCGGTTCTGCGTCCGCAACTCCGGCGCCCTCGTCGTCTCCGAGGGCGTGGGCGACCACGGCTGCGAGTACATGACCGGCGGCACGGCCGTCGTCCTCGGCGAGACCGGCCGCAACTTCGCGGCGGGCATGTCCGGCGGCGTCGCCTACGTCGTCGACCTCGACCGGGACAACGTCAACGCCGGCAACCTGGGGGCCGTCGAGGACCTCACGGACGAGGACCGGCAGTGGCTGCACGACGTGGTGCGCCGCCACCAGGAGGAGACCGGCTCGACGGTGGCCGCGAAGCTCCTCGCCGACTGGTCCGCCGCCGCGGACCGCTTCAGCAAGATCATCCCGACCACGTACAAGGCAGTGCTCGCCGCCAAGGACGCCGCTGAGCGGGCCGGACTCTCCGAGTCCGAGACCACCGAGAAGATGATGGAGGCGGCGACCCATGGCTGACCCGAAGGGCTTCCTCACCACCGAGCGCGCGACCGCCTGCTCCCGTCCCGTCGCCGAGCGCGTCAAGGACTGGAACGAGGTCTACGTCCCCGGCTCGCTCCTGCCGATCATCAGCAAGCAGGCCGGCCGCTGCATGGACTGCGGCATCCCGTTCTGCCACAACGGCTGCCCGCTCGGGAACCTGATCCCCGAGTGGAACGACTACGCCTACCGCGAGGACTGGTCGGCGGCGTCGGAGCGGCTGCACGCCACGAACAACTTCCCGGAGTTCACCGGCCGCCTCTGCCCGGCCCCCTGCGAGTCGGCGTGCGTCCTCGGCATCAACCAGCCGGCCGTCACCATCAAGAACGTCGAGGTCTCGATCATCGACAAGGCGTGGGACAACGGCGGCGTCGCCCCGCAGATCCCCGAGCGCCTCTCCGGCAAGACCGCCGCCGTCATCGGCTCCGGGCCCGCCGGCCTGGCCGCGGCCCAGCAGCTGACCCGGGCCGGCCACACCGTCGTCGTCTACGAGCGCGCCGACCGCGTCGGCGGCCTGCTGCGCTACGGCATCCCCGAGTTCAAGATGGAGAAGGTGCACATCAACCGCCGCATCGAGCAGATGCGCGCGGAAGGCACCAAGTTCCGCACCGGCGTCGAGGTCGGCCGCGACATCACCGCCGGCGACCTGCGCAAGCGGTTCGACGCCGTCGTCATCGCCGCCGGCGCGACCGTCTCCCGCGACCTGCCGGTCCCCGGCCGCGAACTCGGCGGCATCCACTTCGCGATGGAGTACCTGCCGCTCGCGAACAAGGTGCAGGAGGGCGACTTCGTCGCCCCGCCCATCACCGCCGAGGGCAAGCACGTCGTCGTGATCGGCGGCGGCGACACCGGCGCGGACTGCGTGGGCACCGCCCACCGCCAGGGCGCGCTCTCCGTCACCCAGCTGGAGATCATGCCGCGGCCCGGCGAGGAGCGGAACGCCAACCAGCCCTGGCCGACCTTCCCGATGCTCTACAAGGTCACCTCCGCCCACGAGGAGGGCGGCGAGCGGGTCTACTCCGTCTCCACCACCCGCTTCGAGGGCGACGAGGACGGCAACGTCAAGGCCCTCCACCTCGTCGAGGTCGAGTTCACGGGCGGCAAGCTGGTCCAGAAGCCCGGCACCGAGCGGTCCATCCCGGCCCAGCTGGTCACCCTCGCGATGGGCTTCACCGGCACCGACCGGTCCAACGGCCTGGTCGAGCAGTTCGGCCTGGAACTGGACGAGCGCGGCAACATCGCCCGCGACGCCTCCTACGCCACCAACGTCGACGGCGTCTTCGTCGCCGGCGACGCCGGCCGCGGCCAGTCCCTGATCGTGTGGGCCATCGCGGAGGGCCGCTCGGCCGCACGCGGCGTCGACTGCTACCTGACCGGCAGCAGCACCCTGCCCTACCCGGTCAAGCCGACCGACCGCGCCCTGACGGTCTGACCCCCGCCGCCCGGCCCGGAGCGCACCCCGGGCCGGGCGCCGCACCACCGCGCGGACCCGCGCACACCCCTCCCGGAGCGGAGGACCCCTCATACGGCCCGTACAACGGCGTACGGAAACCCGGCACGGCGCCCGCCATGTCCTCGACCAAGGATGGCGGGCGCCGTGGTGCGCGCGGGCCCGCGGCCGCGAAGGGCTGCCCTACTCGGGCTGCACCACCGTCGCGCCCCAGCGTATGGACGCGGACGAAGCCGTCACCGCCGCCCCGAAGCCGCCGTGCAGGCCGGTCCCCAGCGGGACCGTCACGCGGGCCGGGCTGCCGGCCGGGCAGTCCAGGGTGAAGGGGGCCGGATCGCGGTCGGGGTGCTCGTCGAGCCGGAAGGCGACCTCGATGCTGCCGCCGCCCTCGCAGGCGAACGTCGCGTACGTGTCCAGCCCGGCGTACAGGCCGCCCGAGACGAAACCGCCGGACCCCCACTGCTCCGGAACCCAGATCAGCCCGTCCGGGCCGGGGTGGCCGATCAGTTCCTCCTGTGCCGAGGCCTGGCCCGCCCCGACGGTCAGGGCCAGTGCCCCCGCCACCGCCGCCACCGCAACGGCCTTGCGGCCCCTCACCATGCGCCTCATCGCTCCCCCTTCGAATCGCGGGCCGGTCAGGCCCCACCCGTACGAGGCTAGACGCCGCCACTGACAACCGGCGGGCCCCGAGGCGCCGCACAGGCGGGGTCTGCGCTTCCTACGCCGGATCCTCGCGCGGCGGTTCGTCGTCGTCGCCCCGGCGCAGCGTGTGCAGGCCGCCCTGCGGGGTCCAGGTGCGGATCACCAGCTCGTCGCCGTCCACCCCGACGTGCACCACCTCCGTCAGGTCCGCGTGGAACAGGTCGAAGGGGTGCGGGTTCTCCGTCTCCTCCGCGTACCGGTGCAGTTCCGGCGGGTCCACCAGCTCGATCGCCCGCCCCGAGACCCGCGCGTCCCCGTCGGGCATCGAATCGTCCGGCCCGGGGTTGCTGTGCAGCGCGAACCGCGGATCGCGCCGCAGGTCCCGCGCCTTGCGCGAGCCCTGCATCATGCCGAGCCACAGCTCGCCGCCGCGGATCTCGACATTCAGGCCGGCCAGCCGCGGAGAGCCGTCACTGCGGAGCGTGGCCAGGACGTGGTGGGGGTACTGGGCGAAGCGGGCCCGTACGGCCGCCGCGAACTCCGGCTCCCGCGCCTCGAACGCCGCCCAATTGTTCGTGGTCATACGCCCATCAAACCGCCCGAGCCCGCCCGACCCGCGTCAGGCGCGCACGATGCCCGCCGCCCGCGCCGCCGCCAGCCAGAACGGGAACTCCCCGAGCAGCCGGTCGTACAGCACCCGGTCCGGGACGGCCGCCGGGTCCGGCCCGGCGTGGAAGTAGCCGGCGTTGTCCACGACCCGCCGGGACGGCACGGGCAGGTCGTCCAGGCGGCGCAGGAAGTCGAACTGGCTGCTGTGCGTGTCGCCGAAGCCGATGAACTGCCAGAACAGCGGCAGCTTCGCCGCCTTGCACAGGTACGCCTCCGCGGCCCGCTTGTCGATCGGCCCGCCGTCCGTCTGGAAGACGACGAGCGCCGGCCGGCGCGTGCCCGCGTCCAGGTAGTGGTCGATGACCGCGTCCATCGCGGCGTGGTACGAGGTCTTGCCCATGTGCCCCAGGCGGGAGGCGATCTCGGCGACGCGCCCGGCGTGCCCGGCGAGCGGTATCTCCTCGACCGCGTCGACGTCCGTGGAGAAGAACACCACCGGGACCCGGCCGCCGTCGTCCAGGTGTGCCGACAGGCCCAGCACCCGGTCGGCGAGCGCCTGCACGGTGCCGTCCCGGTAGTACGGCCGCATCGACCCCGAGTAGTCGAGGACCAGGTAGACCGCGGCGCGTCCGCCCTCCAGTCCGTGCCCGCGGAGCGACGCCCCGGCGCTCTTGTACAGGTTCACCAGCGCCGGAGCGGTCCGTTCCATCTTGCGGAGGTCGATCGCACTGCCCGTCATGCGGCGAGCGTACGCGGGCCGGCGCCGGCCGTCCGGCGTACCCCCGGGTAGGCAGGGAGCAGCCCCTCACGGCGCCGGCGCGCCGCGGCGGGTGTGCGGCCAGGACCGCGCCACCGCCGCCCGGCACTCCGCGGGCGTGCCCCAGGCGTCCCGCAGCGGGCGGGCCTTGCGCAGCCACAGCGAGAGGTCCAGCTCCTCGGTGTAGCCGATCGCCCCGTGGACCTGCAGCGCCGTCAGGGCCGCCCCGTACGCGGCCCCGCCCGCCGCCAGCTTCGCCGCCGCGACCTCCGCCGCATCCAGCGACAGCGCCGCCGCCCACACCAGCGGCCGGGCGAACTCCAGCGCCAGCAGCGTGTCCGCCAGCCGGTGCTTGACCGCCTGGAAGGCGCCGATCGGCATCCCGAACTGGGTGCGCTGCCGCGCGTACCGCGCCGTCCGCTCCAGCAGCGCCTCCCCGACCCCGAGACACTGGGCCGCCGTCAGAAGCCGCGCCCAGTCGCCCGCGGCGCGGGCCGCGGCCAGGACGCCCGGTCCGGCCGCCAGCACCTCGCCGCCGCCCGGCACCAGGCGGGCCGGCCGGCGCGCCGGATCCGCCGACCGCAGGACGGCCGCGACGCCGACCGGCCGCGCGGCCTGCCGAAGGGCCGCCGCTGATGCGCTTCCTGCCGACCGAGGAGCAGACGGACTTCGCGCGGGCGGTGCGCGCCCTGCTGGCGGCCGCGGACGTGCCGGCGGCGGTACGGGCGTGGGCTGCGG
>NZ_RPSE01000104.1:0-17159 GCF_003949955.1 Streptomyces sp. WAC05292 | reverse complement strand
GACGAGGACCTCCGCGCGCGCCGCCCGGGCGGAGGCCCGCCCGCCCCCGCCGGAGCCGCCGAGCGGCAGGCGGCCATGCGGGCGGCGGCGCAGGACCTGCGGGCGCTGTGCGAAGCGGCCGTCAGCGGGGCTGCCGTCACCGCCCTCGGCGGGGACTTCCTCACCCAGTCGCTCCCGCAGCCCGCGGGGGCCCGCGTCCTCGGCTGCATCCTGCTGCTCGCCGACACGGAGGACTCGGCCCGCTTCTGGTGGCAGTACGCCTCCGGAGCCGGCGACCCGATCGCCTCCTACTGCCTCTACCTCCACCACCTCGCCTTGGGCGAGAACCGGCAGGCGTCCTGGTGGCACCGCCAGACCGCCCCAGCGGCGGAGGCGGCCCTGCCGACGGCGCTGCGCGTGCTGCGGGCGATGCGGCCGGGTGGTCCCGGCCCCGGTCCCGGCCGGGCCGCGGTGGACGCCGTCCTCGAATACGTCCCGGCCGCGGTCAACTACGTCGACGACGACCTCGAACTCCCGCTGCCCGCACCGGACTTCAGCGAGCGCATCCGGGCCCTCACGGCCACCGCCCGGCGCCGGACCTGACACGGGCCCGGGGTGCCGGCCCCGGGCCCCTCCGCGCGCGATTTGACGAAAGTCGATCAACCGCTGCACCATTCCACTAACACATTAGTGGAATGGTGCAGGAGCGGGAATGATCGAGTTTCAGGTGGACCGGCACAGCGGTGTGGCCACGTATCTGCAGCTCGTCAACCAGGTCAAGCAGGCGCTCCGGCTCGGCGTGCTGGAGCCCGGTGACCGGCTGCCCACCGCCAGGGCCGTCGTCGAGGCGACCGCCATCAACCCGAACACCGTGCTGAAGGCCTACCGCGAACTGGAGCGCGAGGGGCTCGTCGAACCGCGCCCCGGGCGGGGCACGTTCGTCACCCGCTCGCTCTCCCGGCCCGAGGCCGCCGCCGACTCGCCGCTGCGCGCCGACCTCATCGCCTGGACGGCTCGCGCCCAGGCGGCGGGGCTCGGGCGCGCCGACATCCTGGCGCTCGTGGAGGCGGCCCTCGCCGACACGGCCCCGCCCGGCGCGGCAGCGGACGGCGGAAAGGCCCCGGCCCCGGCCCACCCGGCACCGACCGACCCGGCGGACCCCGCGTCCGCGCCCTGACCAGGCGCGGACGCACCGCCACGAGAGGAAACACGTGAACGACCCGACCGCCCCGCCGGCGATACGGGCCCAGGGGATCCACCACTCCTTCCGGGGGAAGGAAGCCCTCGCCGACTGCGGCTTCGAACTCCCGGCCGGCCGCATCGCCGCCCTGGTCGGCCCCAACGGCGCCGGCAAGAGCACCCTGTTCCACCTGCTGACCGGCCTGCTGCGGCCCACTCGAGGGGAGATGCGCGTCTTCGGCGCCGCCCCCGGCACCCGCACGGCACGGGAGCGCACGGCCTTCGTCGGCCAGGGCAAGCCCCTCCACCAGGACTTCACCGTCGCGGAGACCCTCGACCTGGGCCGCAGGCTGAACCGCCGCTGGGACGCGGCCAAGGCCGAGCGCATCGTCCGCGACGGCGACATCCCCCCGAAGGCGCGCATCCGCAGCCTCTCCGGCGGCAAGCGCACCCGCGTCGCCCTCGCCCTCGCCTTCGGCAAGCAGGCCGACCTCCTCCTGCTCGACGAACCGCTCGCCGACCTCGACCCGCTGGTGCGGCACGAGATGACCGGCCTGCTCATGGCCGAGGCCGCGGAGCGCGGCATCACCGTGGTGGTCTCCTCCCATGTGCTGCCCGAACTGGAGGACGTCTGCGACCACGTCCTGCTCCTCCACGGCGGTCGGATCCGGCTCGCCGGCGACACCCAGGACCTGCGGGAGGCCTACTCCCGCGTCACCGGCCGCGCCGACCCGGACACCCCCGACGGGCTGCCCGCGGCCGCCGACCGCTCCGCCGTCGTGCACGCCGCGACCACGGGCCGGCAGCTGACCGCCGTCATCCGCAACGCCCCCGGCTCGGCCCTCCCGGCAGGCGCCGACGCCCGGTGGATCACCGCGACGCCCTCGCTGGAGGAACTCCTCCTCGCCCATTTGCGCTCCGCGCCCGACACCACCACGCCCGGTCCAGCCGCCCCGCACCCCGCGCGCACCGCGCAGACGGGAGCCGCCGCGTGAACGGCACCCTCTGGCTCGCCTGGCGCCAGCAGCGCCTGCCGGCCCTCGCCGGCCTCCTCCTCGTCGCCGCCTGCACCGTCTGGGTCGCCGTCCGGCACGCCGAGCTCGCCGACATCGTCGGCGGCCACGACCTGACCGCCTGCAAGGGCTGGAACGGCGCCTGCCCCGTCGACGTCGAGGTCGCCGTGTTCGACCACACGCCCGGGATCCGGGCCCTCGGCACCCTGGCCGTCCTGCTGCCCGCCGCCATCGGCATGTTCTGGGGCGCCCCCCTCGTCGGCCGGGAGATCGAACGCGGCACCGTCACGCTCGCCCTCACCCAGGGGGCAGGCGCCCGCCACTGGTTCGCGGCCCGCCTCGGCCTCGCCGCGCTCTGCGCCACCGCCCTGTCCGCCGCCGTCGCCGCCCTCCTCGCCTGGTGGTGGGAGCCGATCGCGAACATGAAGGACGGCGTCTACTGGTTCGACCCGTACATCCTCAGCGGCACCGGCCCCGCGGCCGTCGCCGCCGCCCTGTTCGCCCTCGCCGCGGGCACCGCGATCGGCCTCCTCGTACGCCGCACCCTGCCCGCGATGGGCCTGACCGCGGTCGCCGTCCTGGCCACCACCGCCTTCCTGACCTTCTTCCGCCGCGACTGGGTCACCCCCGTCGACCGCATCACACCAGGCATGACACCCAAGCGGCTCATCGGCAGCGGCTGGTCGGCCGGCTACCGCTACCTCACCCCCGACGGCGTACAGCACCCCCTGGAGAACTGCGCGCTCTCCGGCGAGGAACTGCGCGTCTGCATGGCCGAGCACGGCTACACCGGCCGCGTCCACAAGGTGTACCCCAGCTCCGACTTCTGGACCTTCCAGGCCATCGACACGGCCGTCTACCTCGGACTCGCCGCGGCCCTCGTCGCCCTGACGGCGGTCCTGCTGCACCGCCGCCGCGGCCTAGTCTGAAACCCGCGGGGGAGGCCCCGTACGCCGGGGCCCTCCACCCACCCACCACCTGGAGGAACACCTCGTGGCCACCAAGAAGAACCTCACCGCCGACCGCTCCAGCGTCGTCCACAAGGTCCGCTACGCCCTGCGCCACCCGGAGCGCATCGGCGGCTACGTCCGCCGGGCCGCCCGAGACGGCTGGCTGCGCACCAAGCACCGCGACCACGTCTCCTACTACCGGGCCGTCATGGCCTCCGACACCGCCCGCAACCCCGAGGCCGCCGTCGGCAGCCAGACCCACGACCGATGGCTCGCCCTCGGCAAGATGCAGTTCGACTACCTCCTCGGACACGGCCTGGCCCCGCACCACCGCATGCTCGACATCGGCTGCGGCAACCTCCGCGCCGGCTGGCGCTTCATCGAGCACCTCCACCCCGGGCACTACTACGGCATCGACATCTCGCCCGACATCCTCATCTCCGCCAAGCAGACCCTCACCCGGCAGAGACTCCAGGACAAGCTGCCGCACCTGACCATCACCCAGGACCTCAAGCTGGAGTTCCTGCCGACCGCGCACTTCGACGTCGTGCACGCCCACAGCGTCTTCTCCCACTCGCCCATCGAGGTCATCGACGAGTGCCTCGCCCACGTCGGCCGCGTCCTGGCCCCCGGCGGCTTCTTCGACTTCACCTTCGACCGCACCGAGGGCGAGGAGCACCAGGTCCTCCGCGAGGACTTCTACTACCGCACCCAGACCCTCGTCGACCTCGCCGCCCGGCACGGCCTGACCGCCCGGTTCATGGACGACTGGGAGCAGCTCGGCCACGGCCAGTCCAAGATCCGCGTCACCGCCTGACCGGCGCCCCACCCCCGTGGGGGCGCCGGCCGTACGGGAGCCCCGGGCCCGGCGTCAGCCGTGCTCGGGCAGGTCCGCCTCCACCCGGACGGAGGAGCCGCGCCCGGACCGCGGCGCGGCGGCCTTCGCCCCGCAGAAGGCCGCCTCCAGCGTGCCGCCCAGGGCCGTGTTCGCCTGGCCCCGGTTCGAGGTGTTCGCCACGGCCGCCAGCGACCGCCGGCCGTCCCGCGTGGCGAAGGCGTACGTGTAGTAGCCCTGCACGGTGCCGGTGTGCCCGTACACCGGCACCCCGCACGACAGGTCGTAGCGGCGCAGCCCCAGCCCGTAGGAGCGGGTGCCCGTCGCGTCCGTCGGCGTCGCGGCGAGCATCGCCTCCAGCAGCGGCGCGGGCAGCAGCCGTCCGCCGAGCAGCGCCGAGACGAAGGTGTTGAGGTCCGCCGGAGCGGAGATCATCGCGCCGGCCGCCTGAGCCCAGGACGCCGTCTGCTCGGTGGAGTCCACCGGCCGGCCCGGCTCGTCCGGGTGCAGGTAGCCGCGCACGTGCCGGCCGCGGATCGCCGTGGCCGGGTGCACGTACGCGGTGTCCCGCAGCCGCAGCGGTCCGATGATGCGGCGCCGGTACTCCTCGCCCACGCTGCGGCCGGAGGCCTTCTCGATGAGCATGCCGACGACCACGAAGTTGGTGTTCGAGTACGCGTACGCCGCGCCCGGTTCGTTCGTCCGCGGTTCGCGCAGGGACAGGCGGACCAGCTCCCGCGGCTCGAACACCTTGTTCCGCACGGCCTCGAAGCCGGGCACGGTCCGCGCGAACATGGCCTCGGTGTAGTCGGCGAGGCCGCTGCGGTGGGCCAGCAGGTGCCGGACGGTGATCCGGTCGTCGGGCAGCAGCCCGGGCAGGTGGCGGCCCACCGGGTCGTCCAGGCCGAGGCGCCCCTCGTCGACCAGCTGGAGCAGGACGACGCTGGAGAACGTCTTCGTGACGCTGCCGATCCGGAACCGGGCCCCGATGTCCATCGCCGCACCGCTGTCCCGGTCCCGCACCCCGGTCGTCCGGGCCAGGACCCGGCCCCCGGGGCCGGTGAACCGGGCCATCGCCCCGGGCGCCCCGGCCGCGGTGGCCGCGCGCAGCGCCCGCTCCAGGGCTGCGGCGTCGGGGGCGTGCGCCGGCGCCGGAGGCGGCGCGGCGGCGGTGGGGGTGAGCGGCGCGGCGTGGGCGGCCGCGGCGGGTGCCAGGCCGGAGGCGAGGGCCAGCAGGGCGGCCCCGGCGGTCAGGCGGCGGGCGTGGGAGGACAGGTGCACGGGGCTCCTCGACGCTTCGGTACGGAGTGGGGGGAGTACGGCGCTTGTGCGGCCCGGGCGGCCGCACGGTGCCGGGGAAAGGGGGATCGTACGGGCCGTCCGGCGGCCGGCCCGTACGGCGCGGCCGGTCAGGTGCCGCAGGCGGGGACGCCGTCCAGCCATGCGGGCCCCTGGATGTAGATGTTCGTCATCCAGGCGTCGTAGTCCGGCAGGTAGGACCAGACGTCGTTGGTGTAGCCGTCCGAGGTGACCTCCTCGGCGTGCTTCTGGCAGCCGACGCGGATGGTCGTGGGGCCGGGGAAGGCGTACACGCGGGCCGCGGACAGCTTCGGCTCGGCCTTCGTCCACACGCCCGTGCCCCACGTCCGGAAGAGGGGCCCCTCGACGGGACCGGGGTTGACGCGGACGGCCCCGTGGTAGCCGGAGTTCAGCCGGACGTCACTGACCATCAGCTTCGTCCCGGACTGCCGGGCCTCCGCCATCCTGCCCGCACCCAGGTAGATCGCGATGTGGTGCAGGTCCCGGGAGGTCCCCCACACGAGCAGGTCGCCGGGCAGCAGCGGGGCGAGCCCCTGCGCCGCGGTGAAGCGTCCGGCCGCGCGGTGCGTGTAGTACTGGGCGGACGCCACCCCGTTCAGGATGTCCGAGCCGGTGGCCCGCGCGTACGCGTACCGGACGAGGCCCGAGCAGTCGAAGCCGAGCCGTTCGGGATCGTGCTCGCTCGCCGGGTCGCTCGGGTCCACCTGGCCGTACGTGGCCCCGGGCTCCGGGCCGTGGCCCCCGCCCCACGTGTACCAGACGCCGGCGGCGACCTGCTCGCAGGCGGCGGCGACGGCCCGCTCCGCCGCGGCGGAGGCGCCCGGCGCGAGGACGCGGCAGGAGTCGTCGGCGGCCGCTGCCGCAGGCGCGGGCGCCCCCAGCAGGACGGCCAGGAGTGCGATGAGCGTGCAGACGGGGCCGGACCGGCGAAGCATGCGGATCCCTCGATTCGTGTGGAGTCGGCGCGCGGTGAGCACGTGTCAGGAGGCGGGCGGGCCGCTCTCGGGGTGGGACGCCGCCCGCACCCCGACACTGGCCGAGCGCCGCCCGCCGCGTCGACCCCGCCGCGCCACCCCACCCGGACGGGCAACGGGAAACCCCCGGGAAACCCCCGCCCGTCAGGGGAGTTCGGGCGGCTCCGCGCGCCGGGCGGCCGGCTCGGGATCCCACAGCCGGACCGTGCCGTCGTTGCCGCTGCTCGCGACGGTGCGCCCGTCGGGGCTGAACGCCACGCCCCACACCGCGTTCGTGTGGCCCGACAGCGCCGCCCGCAGCCGCCGGCCGGCCACGTCCCACAGCCGGACCGTGCGGTCGTTGCCGCTGCTGGCAAGGGTGCGGCCGTCGGGGGAGAAGGCGATGCCGCGGGCGGAACCGGTGTGCCCGGCCAGGACGGCCGCGAGGGTGTGCCGCCGCGGGTCCCACAGCCGGACCGTGCCGTCGTTGCCGGTGCTCGCGAGCGACCGCCCGTCAGGGCCGAACGCGACGGCCCGCACCGCCCCCGTGTGGCCGGTGAGCGTGGCCAGCGGCCGACGGCCCGGCACGTCCCACAGGCGGACCGTCAGATCGTCGCCCGCACTGGCGAGGGTGCGGCCGTCGGGGCCGAACGCGACGTCGTTCGCGAAGTCGGTGTGGCCCGTCAGCGTGGCCAGCGGCGCCCGCCCCGGCACGTCCCACAGTCGGACCGTGCGGTCCGAACCGGCCGACGCGAGGGTCCGCCCGTCCGGGGAGAACACCACCGAGAACACGGCGCCCGTATGCCCCGGCAGCACCGCCGGCCCGGTCCGTCCGGCGGAGTCCCACAGCCGGACGGACCCGTCGGAGGCCGCCGAGGCCACCGTCCGCCCGTCGGGGGAGAACGCCACCGCGTACACGGCTTCCGAGTGCCCCTCCAGCCGCCGGAGCAGCCGCCGGCCCCGTACGTCCCACAACTGCACCGAGTGGTCGCCGCACGCCGTGGCCAGCAGGGCGCCGTCCGGGCTGAACGCAACCCGCCAGAACTCGGTGAACGGACGCGCCGCCAGGGCCCGCCCGCGCAGGTCCCACAGCACCACCGACTGGTCGAACGAGGCGGTCGCCAGCACCGCGCCCCGCGCGTCGACGGCCGCCGCGAGGACGTAGTCGGTGTGCCCGGACAGCGCCGCGGTCTGCCGGCCGCTGCGGACGTCCCACAGCCGGGTCGTCCCGTCGCCGCCCGCGCTGACCACCGCCGCGCCGTCGGGCGTGTACGCGACACCGTTGACGTCGTCGTTGTGCCCGGTCAGGGTCGCCGTCGCCGGGCGCTGCGCCGCCTCCCACAGCCGGACGGTGCGGTCCCCGCCCCCGCTGGCCAGGCTCCGCCCGTCCGGCGCGAACGCCACTCCGAGGACCTCCGCGGTGTGCCCTTCGAGCACGGCGAGGCTCCGGGCGCCGGCCGTGTCCCACAGCCGGACCGTCCGGTCCGAGCCGGCCGAGGCCAGGGTCCGCCCGTCCGGCGCGTACGACAGGGCGTTCACCTTCCCGGTGTGCCCGGCGAGGACGGTCGGGAGGCCGGTCCCGCCGGTTGCGTCCCGCAGCAGCACCCGGCCGTCCGGCATCGCGGCCGCGAGCGTGCGCCCGTCGGGGGAGAACGCCAGGGCGCGCGCGTCCGCGGTGTCCGCCGGGAGCACGGCCGGAGCGCTGCCGCCCGAGGTGTCCCACAGCCGTACGGGGCCCTCGGTGGACGTCGCGGCGAGCCGGCTCCCGTCGGGGCTGAAGGCGATGTGCCGGACCCGGCCCGGCATGGTCAGGGAGGCCGTCGTCTTCCGGTCGGACACCCGGCGCAGCAGCACCCTCCCGTCGGACCCGGCGCTCGCCAGCAGCCCGCGGCCCGGAGCGAAGGCCACCGCGTTCACGGGCCCGCTGTGGCCGCCGAGCCGGGCGAGGAAGGGCTGGGCCTGGGTGCTCAGCAGCGCGCCGCGCGCCTCCGCGGTGGCGGCCGTGCGGTACGCCTCCTGCGCCAGCCGCAGCGACTCCTCGGGCCGCCCGGCCGCCAGCGCGGCGGACTGCGCGGCGAGCGCCTGCGACCGCGCCTGCCGCTCCTGGCCGAGGGCGGCCTCCCGCTGCCGGTAGGCCAGCCCGCCCGCGGTCAGCGCCAGCACCAGCAGGACGACGAGGAGGGCGAGCATCCGCTGCCGGAGCCGGACCTGGCGCCGGTCGTGCTCCCGCCTGGCCTCCTCGGCGGCCGCACCCGCCCGCAGGAACTCCGCCTCCAGGGGGGTGAGCCGGGCCCGGCCGCCCAGCTCGTCGGCCCACGTCCGGGCGGTGGCCAGGCGGGTGCCGTGGTAGAGGACGGAGGGGTCGCGCCCCTCGCGCTCCCACTCCTCGGCGGCACGGGCGAGCCGCCGGTGCACCACCAGCCCGTCGCGGTCGGCGTGGATCCAGCCGCGCAGCCGCGGCCAGGCGTGCAGCAGCGCCTCGTGCGCGATCTCCACGGTCTCGCTGTCGGCGGTGACCAGCCGCGCCCGGACGAAGGCGTCGAGGGCCCGCCCGGCCGCGCCCGGGTCGGCGGACTGCTCCAGCAGCACGGCCCGCCGCATCCGGCGGCGGGTCGCCGCGGCCCCGTCGCCGACGTGGACCAGGCCGAGCAGCATCGGGCGCAGCACCCGCTGCTCGGCCGGGTACAGCCGGGCGAAGACGTTCTCGGCGGTCTGTGCGACCGCGCCCTGGATGCCGCCGCTGTGCTCGTACCCGGCGACGGTCAGGGCGGTGCCCTCGCGCCGCTGCCAGGTCGCCATCAAGGCATGGGAGACGAGCGGCAGCGCACCGGCCGGCGCCGCGAGGCCCGAGGCGGCCGCAGGGCCGGCCGCCGCCCCCCGCACCCCGGCGTCGCGCAGCAGCAGCGGGACCAGGCCCGGTTCGAGGGCGAGGCCGGCCCGTGCGGCCGGCCGCGTGACGGACTCCCGCAGCTCGGCCACGGTCATCGCCGGCAGGACGAACAGCCCGTCCGCCAGCGCGGACGCCAGCTCCGGCAGGTCCAGGCAGCCGGCGGTGAAGTCGGCGCGGATGCCGAGGACCACCACCGCCGGGTCCAGGCCGGCCCGGTCGGCCCGCCGCGCCGCGGACACGGCGCACAGGACCCGGACGAACGCCCGCCGCTCCTCCTCGTCGCAGCACAGGGTGAAAAGTTCCTCGAACTGGTCGACGAGCAGAACCGGCCGCAGCCCGTGCCGCCGGTACGGGGCCGCGCCCTCCGCCGGGCCCGGCTCGGCCCCGCCGGCGCCGCCGGAGAGCCGGTGCACCGCCTCCAGGAGCCGCTCGGGCCGCTGCCGCAACTCCCGTACGCCGATGCCCGGATCGCCGTCGAGGGCCTTCGCGGTGCAGTCCAGCAGCTCCTGCAGCGGATGCGCCGTCGGGGTCAGTCTGATCACGGGCCAGGCGTCGGCGCCCGCCATCGGGAAACCGCCCCCGCGCCGCAGGGCCGGCACCAGACCGGCGTTCAGCAGGGACGACTTCCCCGCCCCGGACCGGCCGACGAGCAGCAGCGGGCCGCGCCCGATGCGCTCGAAGACCCGCTCCACCAGCGCTGCCGTGGCCCGCTCCCGGCCGAAGAACCAGTCGGCGTCGTCGGGGGTGAAGGCCGCCAGACCCCGGTAGGGGCACTCGCCCTCCGCCTGCCAGGGCGCCGCCGGCGCCGCGGGCGCGTCCTGCGCGGCGTCCGCCCGGCCGGACGCGGCGTCCGCTTCCCGGGCCAGCCGTACCAGCGCCCCGCCGGCCTCCAGCACCCGGTCGCAGCGCAGCGCGACATCGGGGGTGACCCGCTTCACCCCGGTCTCGATCTTGCTCAGGTAGCCCTTGCTGTAATGGGTCTGGCGGGCGAGCCCCGCAAGCGACAGGCCGCGCTCCGCGCGCAGCCTGCGCAACTGGGCGGGAAAGGAGCGCGCCGCGGCCCCGGCTCCGCTCGCGGCCGGTTCCGCCTCGGCGGCCGGCGCGCCCTGCGCGGTGTCGGCGGCTTCGGAAGGACCGTACCGGTGTGTCGTGTTCCGCCCGCTCTCCGGGTCGCCCACGGCATCCCCCATGGCAGTGTGCGCCGAGGTCGTGAGATGGCAGCCCAAGGCTACAGCGGAGTGCGCACGGCCCTGTACGTGCTGTGACGGCCGTGGCCGGAAAACGCGCATGCGGAAGGCCTCCCGGGCCCGCCGCAAGGCGGCTCCGGGAGGCGCTGCGAACAACCGGCCCAGGACTACGGCCGGTACAGGGCGACGGAGTTGACGGGCGTGAGGTCGGCGTAGACGCCGGTCTGCGCGGCGATGCGGCCGCCGCAGCCCGTGCCGCCGGAGCCGGTGCACAGCGCGGCGGTGGCGCCGCCGGTCTGGTTGTTCAGCACCCAGTGGTTTCCGTACTGGTTGTAGATCTTGTGCGCGCCGTAGCTGTAGAAGACGTGGGTCGGCTTCACCGCCGGGTTCTGGTTCTGCGGGTAGATGCAGACCGCCCCGGACGGGCAGCCCGCCCAGTCGCCGGCGGGCTTGGCCTGGGCCGCCCCGCCGAGTGCGACGACGGCCGCGGCGGCGGTGGCGAGTGCGGCGGCGCCGCGGATCATCTTGCGCATCGGTTTCCCCCTGGGGGTTGCGTTCGTGCTGACGGCTCCAGCCTGTCCGCGGCGCCCCCGGAGGTCGACGCGTTTCCTGTCTCCCGTCCGCCGCCGCCCCGGGAAACCCCTTCCGGCCTGCGGGGATGCCGTCCGGGAGGCAACCCCGGCCCACCCGTGCGGCGGTACCCGGAACGGCTCCCGGATCGGCCCCGGACGGCTGCGGGGCCGATCCGTGATGTCCTCCGGCGCGACCGCGCGCAGAATTGAGGCAGTGGCCCGTGCCGGGCGCGGGTCCCGAGACCGCCTGCGTGGAAGGGGGCCGCCCGATGCCACCGGAACGGCCGGGGGGCGAAAGCGGCCCCGGCCCGCTCCTGTCGGAGCCGGGGCCCCTGCTGGAGCAGGTCGCCGTGGCCGTCTTCGCCCTCGACGAAGCGGGACGGATCGCCCACTGGGGACCGGGAGCCCAGCAGCTCTTCGGCCACGCCGCCGCCGACGTCCTCTCCCGGCCCGCCGCCGTCCTCTTCCCCGAGCCGCCCCCGGACGCCCCCGACGCCGCCGCCCGGCTCGTGGAGCGCGCCCGCACCCTCGGCTACTGGCGGGTCCGCATGCCCGCCCGGCACCGCGACGGCGGCATCTTCGACTGCGGCTTCCGGGTGTTCCCCATGGCCGGCGCAGGCGGCGGCACCGTCGTGCTCGGGCTGGCCGCCCGCGGCGAGGAGCTCGACCGCGTCAAGACCAACCTCCTCTTCCTCGACGCCCTCTTCGAGACCTGCCCCATCGGCCTCGTGATGCTCGACGAGGACCTGCGCTACGTCCACCTCAACCAGGCCCTCGCCGACATGGACGGCATCCCCCTCGCCGACCACCTCGGCCGCCACGCCGCCGACATCATGATCACCTCCGACGGCGGGGAGCTCCAGCGCACCCTGCGCGACGTGGCCCGCGGCCGCCGCTCCGTCGTCGGCGCCCTGCTCGGCCTGCGCACCCCCGGCCGACCCGACCGCGACCAGGTGCGCTCGGTGAGCTTCTTCCCGCTGAGCGGAGCGGGCGACAGCCGGCGCGGCGTCGGCGGTCTCCTCCTCGACGTCACCGACCGCGAGCAGGCCATCCTGGAGGCCACCGCCGCCCGGCAGCGGCTGGCCCTGCTCGACAGGGCCGCCGCCCGCGTGGGCACGACCCTCGACCTGGACACCACCGCCCGCGAACTCGTCGAGGCGGCCGTACCCGACTTCTGCGACGGCTGCGTCGTCGAACGCGTCGAATGGATGGACGAGGACGAGGACTTCGACCCCGAGCGGCCGCTGATCACCCGCCGGATCGCCTCCGGGACCGTCCTGCCCGCGCCCGCCGAGGAGCTCATCAAGGGCACGGACCGCGTGACCTACCCGCCCGGCTCCAGCATCCACCGGATGGTCAGCACCGGCCGCCCCCTCGCCGTCCCGGTGAACCACGAGTTCGTCACCCGCACCGTCGCCCACCCCGGGCGCGCCCGCCTGCTCCTTCAGAGCGGCTTCGACTGCATCCTCGTGGCGCCGCTGATCGCCCGCGGCACCGTCCAGGGCATCGCCATGTTCGGCCGGTCCGCGGCACGGCCCGCCTTCGCCGACGAGGACCTCAGCCTCGCCGCGGAACTCGCCTCCCGGGCCGCCCTCTGCCTGGACAACGCCCGCCTCTACGGCAGGATCCACGACATCGCGCTCACCCTCCAGCACGCCCTGCTGCCCAGCGCCCCGGCCGCCGGGCCGCACGTCGACATCGCCCACCGCTACCTGCCCGGCAGCCGGGTGACCCAGGTCGGCGGCGACTGGTACGACGCGGTGGCCCTGCCCGGCGACCGGGTCGCCCTCGTCGTCGGCGACGTCATGGGGCACGGGGTGCCCGCCGCCGCGAACATGGGCCGGCTGCGGATCACGGCGAAGACCCTGGCCCGGCACACCGCCGAGCCCGCCGACCTCCTCGCCGAACTCGACGCCTGCGCGGAGGAGTCCGGCATCGACTGGGCGACCTGCCTCTACCTGGTCTACGACGCCCGGACCGGCGGCGCCCGCATCGCCAACGCCGGACACCCGCCGCCCCTCGTACGCAGCCCCGACGGCACCGTGCGGACCGTCGGAGAGGGGCTCGGGGTGCCCCTCGGCGTCGGCGGCGTCCCATACCGCTCGACGTGGGCGCACATACCCGAGGGGGCCGTCGTCGCCCTGTACACCGACGGCCTCGTCGAGGCCCGGGGCCAGGACATCGACACCGGCATCGACACCCTGCGCGCCCTGCTCGCCGGCCCGCTCTTCTCCCTGGAGGAGGCGGCCGACCGGATCCTCGCCGAGCTGCTCCCCGCGGCGCCGACCGACGACACCGTCCTCGTCCTCGCCCGCGTCCGCCGCGCCCCGGAGGTGCGGCGGAAACCGCCCCCGCCGGCCTGACCGGCGGCCGGCGGGGGAACCGCGGGCGCCGCCGCGGGCGTCTTGCCGCTCGGCCGGACCGCCCGCCGGGGGCGTCCGCCGTACGAGGGGGCGGCCGGGATGGGGCGAGCGGGCCCGTGGCGGAGCACGGGAGGACGCTGGTCGTGGCGCCGGGGCCGGGGCGCCGCCCTCCTCGCGGCGGCGGCGGCCGCCCTGCTGGTCCGCCCGGGGCTCCTGCCGGACCTGCCGGGGCGGCCGGGGAGCCTGATCGAGGCGTTCCTGCCGTGGCTCGGCCTGGCCGTCCCGCCCCTGGCGGGGTGGGCCGTGCTGCGCCGGTCGCGGACCGCGCTGTGCGCGGCCGCGCTGCCGGTGCTCGCCTGGACGGCCGCGTTCGGCGCGTTCCTGCTGCCGCGCGCCGAACAGCCCGCGGACCTGAGGGCCGTCCAGCACAACGTCGCCGACGACAACACCGACCCGGCGGGCACGGCCCTGGCCCTGGCCCGAACCGGCGCCGACCTGATCGCCGTGGAGGAGCTGACGCCCGCCGCCGCGCCGGCCTTCACCGCGGCCCTGGGAGCGGACTATCCCCACCACGCGGCCGCCGGCACCGTCGCCCTGTGGTCGCGGCACCCGCTCGCGGATCCGAGGCCCGTGGACATCCGGCCCGCGGGAGTCGGGGAGGGCTGGAACCGCGGCCTGCGGGCGACCGCCCGCACCCCGCACGGCGACATCGCCGTCTACGTGGCCCACCTGCCGTCGGTGCGGGTCGGCCCGCTCCACGGGTTCGACGCCGCCCGGCGCGACGAGAGCGCCGTCCTGCTGGGCCGGGCACTGGCCGCCGAGCCGATGGACCGGGTCGTGCTGCTCGGCGACCTCAACGCCACCGTCGACGACCGGGGGATCGCACGGGTCGTACGGCGGACGGGACGCCCGGCCCGGGACTTCGCGTTCAGCTGGCCCGCGGCGCTGCCGGCGGCGCGCATCGACCACGTCCTGGCCCGCGGGGCCGAGGTCACCCGGCTCCGGACGCTGCCGCCGACGGGCAGCGACCACCTGCCCGTCGCCGCCCGCATCCGGTTCTGACGCCGGCCGTCGGCGGGCCGGGCCCGGCCCCGCCTGCCGCTCCGGCTCACCAGGTGTTGGTGATCCACCGCCGGACGGCCGTGTAGGTGGCGTCGTCGGCCGCGGAGAGCACGGTGATGGCGTGCAGGTCCTCGGCGGCCGGCGGGACGCCCGCCACGGTGAGGCACGCCTGAAGGTCCAGGCGCCGCCGGTCGGCGGACGTGAGGGGGTCGGAGGACCGGGCGGTACGGGGGAGCGGGTCCTCCGGCTCCGTGCCGCCCGGTTCCGCGTCGGCGGGAAGGCCGCGCAGACCGGGGAAGCGGTAAGGGTCGAGTGCGGCCCGCGATGCCTTGTGGAGGGACTGCCACGCGTCCATGCGCATACTCCGAACGTAGGGGAAGGCGAACCACGGCGGCGCCGCCGTGGCGGGTGGATCCGGCCGCAGCGCGGGCGCGCGGGGGCCGGAGGGGGCGGGAGGTGCCGCGGCGGAGCTCAGGACTGCACGTCGTGCCCGGCACGGGCGCGGGCGCCGGCGGCGATGACCTCGGCGAGCCTCTCGGCCACGGCCGTGCTGCACCCGCCGAGCCGGACGATGCCGCGGCAGCCCACCGGCCCGTCGTTGCCCAGGGACGGCAGGACGAGGCCGGCGAGCGCCAGTGCGGCCCTGAGGTTCGCGGCGGCCGCCTCGCCGGCCCGGAACGCGTCGTCCTGGCGCTGCCGGTACTGGATGCGCTCGGTCCGGGTGAGTTCGTAGGCCATGGTGGTGTCCTTTCGTTTCGCAGGGGTGGTGTGTGCGCAGGGCTCGGTGGCGCCCGGCGCACGCCCGGTCCGCGGAGGGGGCGGACCGGTGCGGGGCGTTTCGCGGGAGCGTCTGCGGCCGGGGCCGGGCGGCCACGGGGCGGAGGGAGGGCAGGAAGCCCCGCGCTGCACCTCGCGGCTGGTCAGTGGGGTGGACCCGTAGGACTGACGCCGCGGGCAACCCGTGACCTATCGCTTTCGATCTTCGTTTCCCGGACAAGTGCGTGATCACGGTCCTCGACCGTCCGGGGAAGGAGTGAGGTGCCGAGGAGTCGCCACCGGTTACCGGGCGCGCCGCGCCCGGCCGTCTCGGTCTGTCCGTCGGCGCGTGGAGCGCGTCGCGCGGGGGAGTTCTGCCGGGGTGCGGCCTGCCCGCGGGAGCGGGGCGGCGCCGCGCGGTCAGGACCCGTAGCGGAATCTGCGCCCCGGGGCGGGCGGCATGCTGCCGCCGCGGTCGGCCAGCGCGAAGTCCGGCAGGCCCGTGGCCCCCTGGCGCGGGACGGCCGCCGGCTGCGGCATCGGGGCGGGCGTGCGGGTGCTGCGGCTGTTGCGGTGCCGCGGCGAGGGCTGGCGGGGCGGTCGCGTGAGCGTGATCTGGCGGACGAGCTGTTGGAAGCAGGCCAGTGCGGCGATCGGCGGAAGCGTCGCCGCCGCCTGCCCGGCGAGGGTTCTGGGCGCCTGGGCCAGGCACAGCAGTGTGGCGAGGGTGGAGAACAGCAGGACGATCGACCAGGAGTGGATGGCGCGCCGCTGGTGCAGGGCGGCCCGGAGGATCGACAGGGAGGCGACCACCCAGGGCCCGTAGATCAACAGCGGCCACCAGCTCACCACGTCGTGCGCGGTCCGGGGCCCGGCGCTGTGGCGCAGCGCGTCGCAGATCGCCATGCCGCTGAACAGGCTGACGACGGCGGCGATGACCGCGACCAGTACGGAGGTGAGCAGGCTGCCCGTGCGGAGCAGCGTCACGGCCGAAGTCCCGGACGTCGGCCGTCGGTGGCTCGCGTGGGCCGGCGGGTGCGGCCACTCGCCGGTGGCCGAGGGGGCCATGCCCATGCCCGCGCCCATGCCCGCGCCCGTGCCCACACCGACGCCCACGCCTACGCCTAGGCCGGCGACGGCGGGGCCGACCGGGTCGGCCGGTTCGTCGAAGACGATCCGGTCGAGCGGCTCGGCCTGTATGGCGCCCGCGGCTTCCTGGAGCTGGTAGGCCAGCTCCTCCGCCGCGTCCCACTGCACGCTCCCCTCGGCCGTCGGCGTGCCGAGGAGGGTGTGCCGGTCATGGTGCTCGTGCCGCTCGTGCCGCTCGTGGTGCTGCCCGGCCCAGAACAGCAGCGTGTCCGGGTGCGGGTGGGGGGCGGCGGTCATGTCGTGGAGACCGTACGGTTCAAACACGGTGGCTCTGCCCGGGGTACTCGCGGCCGGGCACGCCGAAGTGCGCCGTGGCCGGCACGGCCGGCCACGCCATGGCCTGCCACCTCCGCGTGCACGCGACCTCGACGCGGCGGAGCGTGTCCAGGAGTGCTTCGAGCGCGGGGGCCGCGTAGTGCAGGACCACCTCGTCCGCGCCGCGCCGCAGGAGCGGGCCCGCGTCGGGGTCCCCGTGGGCCGGGGTCGGGACGTACGTCCACGAGCCCGCCTTCGTGGTGCCGGTTCGCACGTCGCCGCCGTCGCTGTCGATGCTCCGCGGGTACATGGCGCGGTGCTGTGCTGTTGTCATAGTCCACCCAACGCGCGGGCCGCCGGAGTGGGTTGTGCTCCATACAGGTGAGGACGGCCGGTGTCACCCGGCGTTGACCGGTGTCTTCTTATCGGTTCTGCACGGGCCGGGGGGTGGTGGGCCCGGTGCCCCGCACCCCGTCTGTGCTGCACGTTCGGCGGGCGCGCCACCGGGCCCGTCCGCGCCCCTCGGGAGACCTGAGTGACACGTGTGGCGCATGGTGCGAAGAAGCGGAAACGGTCGAGGATGCGCATGCGCCACCCAGCGCGGCGCGCGGCGGCGGACGCGCGCCCCTTGCCCGCGGGAGGGCCGTCGGGGCCTTACCGCGCAGGCCGGAGCGTTCGCCGGAGGGGCGCGGGGGT
>NZ_RPSE01000103.1:0-17267 GCF_003949955.1 Streptomyces sp. WAC05292 | reverse complement strand
ACCTTGCCGTCGCCCCACTCGACGACGACCACGGACTCGGGCAGCGACACGTCGAGGTCCAGGTCCTCCATCTCGTCGAGCCCGCCGCCCAGCCGGTACGCGTCCACGTGCACCAGCGCCGGCCCGGGGCCAGGAGGGCAGCCATGTCGACAGGAGCAGCACCCCGCGACCACCGCCCCACCGCCGTCCCCATGGGCACGCTGCTCGCCGCCTGCGCGGCGGCGACCGCCGTCTCCACGCCCCCTGCCCGCGAGCAGGCCCGGCCCGCACGCGACGCCGCCGACCCCGTACGCGGCGCGGCCGACCCCGGCCGCGGCGCAGCGGCCCGCGCGCCGCTCGGCCGGCCCGGCCCGGAATCCGAGGCCGCCTGACCCGCAGCCTCCGGGAAGCCGTCCTCCGAAGGGGTGCACCCGCGGCCGGCGCCGGGGGTCAGGGAACGACGACGATCTTCGAGTTGATCGTGGCGAACGGCCACATCGCGTCGCCGTCGGCGCGGCTCATGCGGATGCCGCCGGTCTTCTTCGCCGGGTCCGGCTGCGGCATCCCGCCGTCGACGCGCGCGCTGAAGCCCACCACGACGCCCTCGGCGTTCGCGAAGCGCACCACGTGCTCGACGGGCACCCCGTCCGAACCGGTCACCGCGCCCGACCGCGAACTCACCAGGTAGGTGCCGGTCTTCGGGTGGACCGTGCTCGGCACCACCGGGAACGTCCGCGGCTCCCGGCCGTCCTCGCCGACCAGCCACACCCGCTTTTGGCCCAGCGAGTACACGACCCGCACACCGGTACCGGAGTCCGCCGGCACGGCCGCCGGCTTCTCCGGGCCCGGCGCCGGAGCGACCGCCCCGGCGGAAGGCGACGCCGCCGCCTGCGGGGGCTGCGCGGGAGCCGCGGGCGCGGTCGCGGAGGCCTGGTAGCCGAGGAAGCCGACCGCGGCCAGCGCCGCGACGGTGAGCCCGGCCACGATTCCCGAGCTTCTGCTTGCCACCTTGCTCCACCTCTCCGTGCTTCCCCTGGCCGCCGCCCGCCGGCGGGCGCGCCCCCCGGCCCCCGGTCCCGGCCGATGCCTGGGTCGAAGGTAGCAGCCGGGGTGCCCGGCGACCGGCCGCAAGGGCCGGGGCCCGGGGAGTCGTAGGCTGTTCGCGTGCTCTTGCTCGCCGTAGATACCGCCACGCCCGCCGTCACCGTCGCCCTCCACGACGGCCGCGAGACCGTCGCCGAGTCGAACCAGGTCGACGCCCGCCGCCACGGGGAGCTGCTGCTCCCCTCCGTGGACCGCGTCCTCGCCGAGGCGGGGCTGAAGCTCGACGCCCTCACCGGCATCGTCGTCGGAGTCGGCCCGGGCCCCTACACCGGGCTGCGCGTGGGCCTGGCCACCGCCACCACCTTCGCCGCCGTCCTCGGCATCCCCGTCCACGGGCTGTGCACCCTCGACGGCCTCGCGTACGCCGCGGGGGCCGCCGGCATCGAGGGCCCCTTCACCGTCGCCACCGACGCACGGCGCAAGGAGGTCTACTGGGCGCGCTACGAGGACCCCCTCACCCGGGTCGGCGAGCCCGCCGTGGACCGCCCGGCCGACATCGCCGACCAGGTCGCCGGGGTGCCCGCCGTCGGCCAGGGCGCCCGCCTGTACCCGCAGGTCTTCACCGACGCCCGCGACCCCGAGCACCAGAGCGCCGCCGCGCTGGCCGCGCTCGCCGCGCACCGGCTGGAGGCCGGCCTGGACTTCCTGCCGCCGGTCCCGCTGTACCTGCGCCGGCCCGACGCGCAGGTGCCCAAGAACTACAAGGTGGTCACCCCGCAGTGACCGCCCGCCCGTCGCCCGACCCCCGGCCCCCGGCGGCGCCGCCGCGCGCCGGCTCCGCCGTCCTGCGCCCGATGCGCTGGTGGGACATCGGGCCCGTGCTCGAACTGGAGCAGGACCTCTTCCCCGAGGACGCCTGGTCCGCCGGCATGTTCTGGTCCGAGCTCGCCCACTCCCGAGGCCCGCGCGCCACCCGCCACTACGTGGTCGCCGAGGACGCGGCGGGCCGCCTCGTCGGCTACGCCGGCCTCGCCGCCGCCGGCGACCTGGCCGACGTACAGACCATCGCGGCAGCGCGCGACCAGTGGGGGACCGGGCTCGGCGCCCGGCTGCTCACCGACCTGCTGCGCGCCGCCACCGCGTTCGAGTGCGCCGAGGTGCTGCTGGAGGTGCGGGTGGACAACACCCGCGCCCAGAAGCTCTACGAGCGCTTCGGCTTCGAGCCGATCGGCTTCCGCAGGGGCTACTACCAGCCCGGCAACGTCGACGCGCTCGTGATGCGCCTTTCCGATCCCGCACACTCCGTCCCCGCGGACGGACCCGTACAAGGTGAGACCCATGGCTGACGAACCGCTCGTCCTCGGCATCGAGACCTCCTGCGACGAGACCGGCGTCGGCATCGTCCGCGGCACCACCCTGCTGGCCGACGCCGTGGCCTCCAGCGTCGACGAGCACGCCCGCTTCGGCGGGGTCGTGCCCGAAGTGGCCTCCCGCGCGCACCTGGAGGCGATGGTCCCGACCATCGAGCGCGCCCTGAAGGAGGCCGGGGTCAGCGCCCGCGACCTCGACGGCATCGCCGTCACCGCCGGACCGGGGCTGGCCGGCGCGCTGCTCGTCGGCGTGTCCGCCGCCAAGGCCTACGCGTACGCCCTCGGCAAGCCGCTGTACGGGGTGAACCACCTGGCCTCGCACATCTGCGTCGACCAGCTGGAGCACGGGCCGCTGCCCGAGCCGACGATGGCGCTGCTGGTGTCCGGCGGGCACTCCTCGCTGCTGCTCGCCCCGGACATCACCTCCGACGTGCGGCCGCTCGGCGCGACCATCGACGACGCCGCCGGCGAGGCCTTCGACAAGATCGCGCGGGTGCTGCAGCTCGGCTTCCCCGGCGGGCCCGTCATCGACCGGCTCGCGAAGGAGGGCGACCCGAAGGCGATCAACTTCCCGCGCGGCCTGACGGGGTCGCGCGACCCCGCGTACGACTTCTCCTTCTCCGGGCTGAAGACGGCCGTGGCCCGCTGGATCGAGGCGAAGCGGAACGCGGGCGAGGAGGTGCCGGTGCGGGACGTGGCGGCGTCCTTCCAGGAGGCCGTGGTGGACGTCCTCACGCGCAAGGCGATCCGCGCGTGCAAGGACGAGGGCGTCGACCACCTGATGATCGGCGGCGGTGTCGCCGCCAACTCCCGGCTGCGGGCGCTGGCGCAGGAGCGCTGCGACGCCGCGGGCATCGTCCTGCGCGTGCCGCGGCCCAAGCTGTGCACCGACAACGGCGCCATGGTCGCGGCCCTGGGCGCGGAGATGGTCCGGCGGAACCGGCCCGCCTCGGACTGGGACCTGTCCGCGGACTCCTCGCTGCCGGTGACGGACCCGCACGTGCCGGGCACCGCGGGGGAGGAGCACTCCCACGGGCACGGCCACGGCCACGGGCATGCACACGACCACGACCACGTGCACGAGCTGAGCAAGGACAACCTGTACCCGTGAGCACCGTCGCGCTGATGTGGGAGGCCCGGGCCGCCGAGGGCCGCGGGCCGGAGCTGCTCGCCTGGGCCCGCGCGCAGGCACCGGAGGGTGAGCCGCTACGGCGGGAGGTCTTCCGGGCACCGCAGGACCGGGTACTGGTCGTCACCTGGTGGGAGACCGAGGACGGCCTGGCCGCCGACCTGCCGGAACTGCCCGCCCCGCCCGCCGAGCTGATCGGCCGTCCGGTCCACCGGTGGCGCTTCGAATCGGTCGAGGCGGACCCCGGCCGCTGACCGGGGCCGGTGGGCGGATCCTCGTGCAGACCGGGGCCCACCGTCCAGGGCCGCCGGGCGCGCAGCGCCCGGTATCCGGCGGAGCCGGCGCAACCGCCGCCGGGTGCGCGCCCTCACGCAGCGCCGGCGGGCGCCCCGATCAGCATCGACGGGGCGCCGGCGACGCGGGTGAGGAAGACCGTCGCCTCGTTCGGGCCCTGCGGCTTGACCTTCCTGCGCAGCTCCTCCGGTTCGATGGCCGAGCCGCGCTTCTTCACCGTCAGGGTGCCGACGCCGCGCTCCCGCAGCAGCGCCTTCAGGGTCTTCAGCCCGAACGGCAGCACGTCGGTGATCTCGTACGCGGTCGCGTACGGCGTCGCGCGCAGCTCGTCCGCGGTGACGTAGGCGATCGTCGGGTCGATGAGCCGGCCGCCGAGCTGCGCGGCGACCTCGGCGACGAGGTGCGAGCGGATGACGGCCCCGTCGGGCTCGTACAGGTACCGGCCCACGGGCCCGACCGGGGGCGGCGGCAGCGGTCCGGCGGCGTACAGGGAGCGCGGGCCGGGCAGCAGGGTGGCGCGTACGGCGGGCCCGGGGCCGGGGCCGGGCGCGGCGTCCGCGGCCGCCGTGCCGAACCACAGCACGGCCTCCTTCACGTCGCCGTGGTCGGAGATCCACTCGGCCTCGGCCCCCGCGGGGACGGCCTCGTGCGGGATCCCGGGGGCGATCTTGACGGCGCCGCAGGGGGCCGCGGCGGCCGCCCGGGCCGCCCAGGACAGCGGCGGCGAGTAGGCCTCCGGGTCGAAGACCCGGCCGCGGCCGCCGCGCCGGGCGGGGTCGACGAACACGGCGTCGTACCCGGAGGTGTCGACGGCCGCGACGTCCTCCTCGCGGACCTCCACCAGGCCGGCCAGGCCCAGCGCCTCGGCGTTGGCGCGGGCGACGGCCGCGGTCAGCGGGTCCCGGTCGACCGCCAGCACCCGGATGCCCCGCCGGGCCAGGGCCAGGGCGTCGCCGCCGATGCCGCAGCACAGGTCGGCGACGCTGCGCACGCCGAGGGCGGCGAGCCGGCCGGCGCGGTACGCGGCCACGGAGGCGCGGGTCGCCATCTCGGCGCCCCCGGGCGTGAAGTACATCCGGAAGGCGTCCTCCGCACCGAACTTCGCCACCGCGCGCTGCCGCAGCCGGGCCTGTCCGAGCGCGGCGGAGACGAGCGGGGCGGGGTGGTCGCGGCGCAGCCGGGTGGCGACGGCGAGCTCCCTGCCCGGGTCGTAGTCGCGGAGGGAGTCCAGGAGGGTGCGGCCCTCCGGGGTCAGGAGGGCGGTGAAGTCTTCGGGGGTCACCCGTTCATTGTCGGCCAGTGTGGGCCAGTCGATTGAAGACCGGTCTCCGCTCCGCGGTGTCGGCGGGGCGGCGCGCGGGCGCGGTGCCAGGATGCGCTGCTATGCAGCTAGTACGACAAAAGGAACAAAAGGCGCTTCACGGTCGCCGGTCGCCGGCCGGCCCCCGCGGCGGCCGGGCCGGTGTCGCGGCCGCCGCCCTGCTCGTCGCCGCCCTCGGCACGGCGTGCGGCTCCTCCCAGGACTCCGGCGCGCCCGCCCCGGCCAAGTCCGGCAAGGGCGCCGAGGCGCCGGGTGCGGCGGGTGCGGCCGGCACCTACGCTGAGAAGCAGAAGGCCGCCCGGCTGGCGGTCATCGCCGCGGCGAAGAAGTGGAAGCTCGACAAGCCGCCCCTCGTGGCCCCTCCGGCACCCGAGGAGAAGCCGGAGATCACCACCCGCGACGGCTTCGAGGTCGACGGCCACGACGAACTCCCCCCGGTCTTCACCACCGTTCCGACCGAGGACAAGGTCGTCTTCCTGACGATCGACGACGGCGCGGAGAAGGACCCCGAGTTCCTGAAGATGATGCAGGAGCTGAAGATCCCGTACACGGCGTTCGTCAGCGACTACCTCATCCGCGACGACTACCCGTACTTCAAGGCCATGCAGGCCGCGGGCGTCACCCTGAACAACCACACGCTCAACCACCGGTACATGCCCGCGCTCTCCTACGAGAAGCAGCGCGAGGAGATCTGCGGCCAGCAGGACACCGTCCAGAAGACCTTCGGCAAGCGCCCGACGCTCTTCCGGCCGCCCTACGGCAACTACAACGAGGACACGCTGCGCGCGGCAAAGTCCTGCGGGATCAAGGCGGTTCCGCTGTGGAACGCCGAAGGCTTCCCGAACCGGATGGACTACCGTGAATGGGACCGCGACCTGCATCCCGGAGATATCATCCTCACGCATTTCCGGGGGCGCGAGGACTGGAAGGGCACCATGCCCGACATGATCCGCCACGTCATGAAGACCGTCACGGACAAGGGTTACGCCGTGGCCCGCTTGGAGGACTACCTGTGAAGCACGCGCGCCGGCTGACGGCTGCCACACTCGCTGCCGGCGCACTGGCGCTGTCCCTCGCGGGGTGCGGGAACAGCGTGGACCCGATCGAGCGGCTGGGCCGCAACACCGCCCGGTCCGAGTCCTCCGCCCCGGCCGGGGACCAGGGGGCCGGGCCGGGTGCCGCCTCCCCGTCCGCCTCCGCGGCGGGCGAGCAGGCGTACCGCAAGTGGGGGCTCACCGCGCCCGTGGCCTACGCCCCCAAGCCGGCGCAGAAGCCGGCCCTGCCGCCCGCCGCGCCCGGGAAGGCGCAGGTCGTGGACCGAATACCCCTGCCCCCGGGCGAGAAGACCGTCTTCCTCACCTTCGACGACGGCGCCGAGAAGGACCCCGAGTTCCTGAAGATGGCGGCCGACCTCAAGCTGCCGATCAGCATGTTCCTCACCGACAGCGCGGCCTCGTCCGACTACGGGCACTTCGAGAAGCTCCGCGACAACGGCTCGGGCAGCACCGTGAACAACCACACGCTGACGCACCCGAACCTGCGGACCCTGCCTTTCGCCGCGCAGAAGAAGGAGATATGCGGTCAGCAGGAGCGCCTGGAGAAGCGCTTCGGCACGAAGCCGCCCCTCTTCCGCCCGCCCTACGGCAACTACAACGACGACACGCTGAAGGCCGCCGCCGAGTGCGGCATCTCGCGGGTCGTGCTGTGGCGGGCGTCGATGCAGATCAAGGACTTCCAGTACGCCGAGGGCTCCGGCCTCAAACCCGGCGACATCGTCCTCGCCCACTTCCGCGGCCCCGCCGAGCTCAAGGGCGCCACCGAGGTCCAGATGACCGCGAACATGCTGCGGAGCATCCAGGAGCAGGGCTTCCGCATAGGCCGCCTGGAGGACTACATCTGAGGCCCTGACGGCCCCTGCCCGCAGCGAGCGACACGCGGTGCCCCGGCCGCGAGCGGCAGCAGGTCCGGCGCGGCGCGCGCAGGCACGGCCACGGCGTCGGGCAGTTCCGTCGGCGAGCCCCCATCCGGGCTCCGCTTTGCGGCCTTGGCAAATTTCCTCCGCGGGCGGCGGGGACCGGTCCGAGCATGGGCCGGCAGACCCTCCCCGACGGAAGGCGGACCCCGTGACGACGCACCCGCACCCGGCCCCGGCCCCGGCCCGGCGACGGGCGCCGCAGCCGGCGCCGGACCCCGTACGGCGGCCCGGGCCGGCCCCGGCGCCGCGGCCCGGGCCGCCTCCCGGACAGGGCGCCGCACCCGGTGCGCGGAGCCGCTGGACCGTGCTCGCCGTGTGCGCGCTGAGCATGTTCCTGGTCGGCGTCGACACCACGATCGTCAACGTCGCCCTGCCCGCGATCGGCCGCGGCCTCGGCACCGGCACCCACGGCCTGGAATGGGCGGTCGACGCCTACACCGTGGTCCTGGCCGGCCTGCTGATCGCCTCCGGCGCGCTCGCGGACCGCTTCGGCCGGCGCCGCGTCTTCCGCGTCGGCCTGGTCCTCTTCGGCGCCGCCTCGCTGGCCTGCGCGTTCGCACCCTCCCTGGGCTTCCTGGTCGCGGCGCGCGCCGTCCAGGGCGCCGGCGCCTCGATGCTCAGCCCGGTCGCCCTCGCGATCGTGGTCAGTGCGATGCCCGACCCGCGGGAGCGGGCCCGCGCGATCGGCATCTGGGCCTCCGTGTTCGGGCTGAGCATGGCGGCCGGGCCGATCGCCGGCGGGGCGCTGATCGGCGCCTTCGGCTGGCGGTCGGTGTTCTGGATCAACGCGCCGGTCGTCGCCGCCGCGCTGGTGCTGGTGGCGCTCTTCGTGCCCGAGTCCCGCGGGCGAAGCGCCCGCCGGATCGACCTGCCCGGCCAGGCGCTCCTGATCCTCGCCCTGTCCGCGTCGGTCGGCGTCCTGATCGAGGCGCCCCGCATCGGCTGGACCTCGCCCTGGGCGCTCGCCGGCTGCGCCGCGGCCGTCGCGGCGGCCGCCGGATTCGCGGCGGTCGAACGCCGCCGGGCCGAGCCGCTGATGGACCTCGCCCTTTTCCGCAGGCCGCCCTTCGCCGCGGCCGCGGCGGGGGCCGCCGCGGTGTTCACCGCGCTGACCGCGACCCTTCTGCTCGGCACCTTCCACCTCCAGCACGGCCTCGGCCTGCCCCCGCCGGCCGCGGGCCTCGCGACCCTGCCCCTGGCGCTCGGCGCGACCTTGTGCGCGCCCTGGGCCGGCCGGATGGCGGGCCGCCGGGGGCCGCGCCGCCCGCTGCTGTCGGCGGGGGCGTTCACCGCGGCCGGCGGGCTGTGCGGGGCCGCCGTCGGCCTTGGGGCCGGGGACGGCGTGCTGCCGCTGCTCGCGGCGAACCTGCTCGTCGGGATCGGTTTCGGCTTCGCCAACGCCCCGCTGACGAACACGGCCGTGGGCGGGCTGCCGCCCGCGCGGGCCGGGGTGGCCGCGGCGATCACGTCCACCGCCCGGCAGGTCGGCTCCGCGGTCGGCATCGCCGTCGCGGGCGGGCTCGTCGCCGGCGCCGCCCCGGCCGCCCTCGCCGGGGCGTCCCGGCCGGGCTGGCTGCTCGTGGCGGGCTGCGGGCCGCTGCTGCTCCTCGCGGCCCGCGCCTCCCGCACCGAAGCCGCGCCGGCCGCCTGAGGCCGCCGGGTCAGCGGCCCGGCACCGCCCGGGCCGGGCGCGCGTACGCCGGTGCGGCAGGGTGCGCCGCGCCCGCCGGCCCGCGCCGGTCGGCCTCGCGCTGCCGCTCCGCGCTGTCGCTGATCCGCAGCAGCAGCGCGACCATGATCCAGTTGGCGAGCAGCGACGAGCCCCCCTTCGCCAGGAACGGCAGGGCCTTGCCGGTCAGGGGGATCAGCCCGGTCACGCCCCCCGCCACCACGAACACCTGGAGCGCCAGCGCCGCCGCCAGGCCCACCGCCAGCAGCTTCCCGAACGGGTCGCGGGCGCCGAGCGCCATCCGCAGCCCCCGCTGCACGAGGAGCGCGTACAGCAGCAGGACGGCCATGACGCCGGCGAGTCCGAGCTCCTCCCCGACGGTGGTGAGGATGAAGTCGCTGCGGCCGGCGAACTTGATCAGCTCGGGATGTCCGAGGCCGAGCCCCGTCCCCGACATGCCGCCGCTGCCGAAGCCGAACAGCGCCTGCGCCGCCTGTTCCGAGGTGACGCCCGGCGGCCGCTGCTGCCGGTAGTACGACAGCGGGTCCAGCCAGGCCGCCACGCGCGCCTTGACGTGCGGCTCGGCCGAGCCGACCGCGAAGGCGCCGCCCGCGGCCATGACCAGGCCGCACACGATCCATCCGGTGCGCTCGGTGGCCACGTACAGCATCACCACGAAGACGCCGAAGAAGATCAGCGACGTCCCGAGGTCGCGCTCGAAGACCAGGACGAGCAGGGAGAGGATCCACACCGTGGCGATGGGGCCGAGCTGCCGCATCGGCGGCAGCCGCATCCCGAGGAACCGGCGGCCGGTCAGCGCCAGCGACTCCCGGTGGACCACCAGGTAGCCCGCGAAGAACACCGCGATCATGATCTTCACGAACTCGCCGGGCTGCACCGACAGCCCGCCGACGACGATCCACCGCTTGGCGCCGTACGTGTCCGCCGGGGAGAAGGCCGGCGCGGCCAGCAGCACCAGCGCCGCCGCCATCGTGAGGTAGATGAACCGCTGGAGCCGGCGGTGGTCGCGCAGCAGGGCCAGCGCCAGCAGGCAGGCCGCCACCCCGATGACCGTCCACACGAGCTGGCCGGGCGCGTACGCGTCGCCCCGGTACTGCTCGATGTACGCGTGGTCGAGCCGGTGCAGCAGCACCAGCCCCAGCCCCGTCAGCAGCAGGGCCAGGGGCAGGACGAGCGGATCGGCGTACGCCGCGAACCGGCGCACGCCCAGGTGGGCGACGAGGGCGAGCAGGCTCATGCTGGCCGCGAAGGCGGCCAGGTTCACCGGGAGCGCGCCGTTCAGCGCGAGTCCGGCGCTCGCGTGGCCGAGGACGGTGATGCCGACGGTGAAGGCGAGCAGCAGGGCCTCGGTTCGCCGGCGCGCGCCCGCCGGCGTGAGGGGCTTCAGGCCCCGCACGGCGCGCCCGGGCCGGCCGGAGTGATCTCGTCCGCATTCGGGCGCTTTATCTTCATATCTTCTACGACGCGCCCGGCCGCCCCGGGGTTGCCCCGGGCGGCGGACCCGCCGGGCCGGCGCGCCGCGGGCCCGCGGCGAAGCCCTGCGCGAGGTGCGGAATTCGGCCCGGGAGTGGCCGGAAGGCGTACGTCGACCGAGCGTGTTGGCACTCCGCTTGACCGAGTGCTAATCGCCGGAATAGTCTCGCACCTGGCACTCGCCCCCGGTGAGTGCCAACACAGCGACGGGCAGGTCCGGCACCCGCGACGACGGATCCACCTGGTCGCCACCTCAGACAGTTAACCCCGTGAGATCTCCGAAGGGGGAGGTCGGATCGTGACGACCGCCAGCTCCAAGGTTGCCATCAAGCCGCTTGAGGACCGCATCGTGGTCCAGCCGCTCGACGCCGAGCAGACCACGGCCTCCGGCCTGGTCATCCCGGACACCGCGAAGGAGAAGCCCCAGGAGGGCGTCGTCCTCGCCGTGGGCCCGGGCCGCTTCGAGGACGGCCAGCGCCTGCCGCTGGACGTCTCCGTCGGCGACGTCGTGCTGTACAGCAAGTACGGCGGCACCGAGGTGAAGTACAGCGGCGAGGAGTACCTCGTCCTCTCGGCTCGCGACGTGCTCGCGATCATCGAGAAGTAATTCACTTCTCCCAGCACTGCTTTGAGCTGCGCCCCTGGTCACCCCGCTGATTGCCGGGCGGCGAGGGGCGCGGTTCTTTGAACCCTAGTTTTCGAGAGGGCTGAACCGCTCCCATGGCGAAGATCCTGAAGTTCGACGAGGACGCCCGTCGCGCCCTCGAGCGCGGCGTCAACAAGCTGGCCGACACGGTCAAGGTGACGATCGGTCCCAAGGGCCGCAACGTCGTCATCGACAAGAAGTTCGGCGCCCCGACCATCACCAACGACGGTGTCACCATCGCCCGCGAGGTCGAGCTGGACGACCCGTACGAGAACCTCGGCGCGCAGCTGGTGAAGGAGGTGGCGACCAAGACCAACGACATCGCGGGCGACGGCACCACCACCGCCACCGTCCTGGCCCAGGCGCTGGTCCGCGAGGGTCTGCGCAACGTCGCCGCCGGCGCCTCCCCGGCCGCCCTGAAGAAGGGCATCGACGCCGCGGTCAAGGCCGTGTCCGCCGAGCTCCTCGCGACCGCCCGCCCGATCGAGGACAAGTCCGACATCGCCGCCGTCGCCGCGCTCTCCGCGCAGGACCAGCAGGTCGGCGAGCTCATCGCCGAGGCGATGGACAAGGTGGGCAAGGACGGCGTCATCACCGTCGAGGAGTCCAACGCCTTCGGCCTGGAGCTCGAGTTCACCGAGGGCATGGCCTTCGACAAGGGCTACCTGTCGCCGTACTTCGTCACGGACCAGGAGCGCATGGAGGCGGTCCTGGAGGACCCCTACATCCTGATCCACCAGGGCAAGATCGCCTCGATCCAGGACCTGCTGCCGCTGCTGGAGAAGGTCATCCAGGCGGGTGGCTCCAAGCCGCTGCTGATCATCGCCGAGGACGTCGAGGGCGAGGCCCTGTCGACCCTGGTCGTCAACAAGATCCGCGGGACGTTCAACGCCGTCGCGGTCAAGGCCCCCGGCTTCGGCGACCGCCGCAAGGCGATGCTCCAGGACATGGCCACCCTCACCGGTGCCACCGTCATCGCCGAGGAGGTCGGCCTCAAGCTCGACCAGGCCGGCCTGGACGTCCTGGGCACCGCGCGCCGCGTGACCGTCACCAAGGACGACACCACCATCGTCGACGGTGCGGGCTCCTCCGAGGACGTCCTCGGCCGCGTCAACCAGATCAAGGCCGAGATCGAGGCGACCGACTCCGACTGGGACCGCGAGAAGCTCCAGGAGCGCCTCGCGAAGCTCGCCGGCGGCGTCTGCGTCATCAAGGTCGGCGCCGCCACCGAGGTGGAGCTGAAGGAGAAGAAGCACCGCCTTGAGGACGCCATCTCCGCGACCCGCGCCGCGGTCGAGGAGGGCATCGTCTCCGGTGGCGGTTCCGCGCTCGTGCACGCCGTCAAGGTCCTGGAGGGCAACCTCGACCTGACCGGCGACGAGGGCACCGGTGTCGCGGTCGTGCGCCGCGCCGCCGTCGAGCCGCTGCGCTGGATCGCCGAGAACGCGGGCCTGGAGGGCTACGTCATCACCTCCAAGGTGGCCGAGCTCGACAAGGGCCAGGGCTTCAACGCCGCCTCCGGCGAGTACGGCGACCTGGTCAAGGCCGGCGTCATCGACCCGGTCAAGGTGACCCGCTCCGCCCTGGAGAACGCCGCCTCCATCGCCTCCCTGCTGCTCACGACCGAGACCCTGGTCGTCGAGAAGAAGGAAGAGGAAGAGGCGAACGGCCACGGGCACGGCCACGGCCACGGCCACAGCCACTGATCCCGCGGGGGTGTGAGCCCCCGGCCGGACAGACGACGGCCCCGGCCGCCACCGCCGCGAGGCGGGAGCGGCCGGGGCCGTCGCCGTGTCCGCCGCCGGCTGCCGCGCCGTCAGCCCCGCGCCCCGAGCTGCCGCATCAGGCCCAGGGCGTCGTAGTGCCACCAGCCCTCCGCGATCATCCCGTCCCGGCACCGGAAGACGGTCGTCCCGGTCATGGTGCAGGTCCTCCCGGTCGGGGCGGCGCCCATGAAGGCGCCCTTGTGGCGGCCGGTCCAGGTCCACAGCGTGGTGACGAAGTCGTCCTGCGCCGTCTGCGCCTCGCGCGCGAAGTCGAAGTCGAAGGCGGCACGCCACATCGACACGTCCTCGACGACCGCCTCGCGGCCCGTGCGGCCCGCCGGGCCCATGACGTCGTGGTGGCGGTAGTCCGCCGCGAAGACCTCGGCGACGGCGCCCAGATCGCCCTTGACGGCGATGTCGTCGAACACCCGGTCGGCCAACAGGGAGCCCGGGTGGTCGTCCCGGACGACGTCCAGGTTGGTGAACCGCGGCGTCCCCTCGCAGAGGGCCACCATCTCCCGGAACATCCGGTCCGTCTCCGGGAGGTGAGAGTTCTTCATGGCATCTTCGTACGAGGGGAATTCGACGACGTCGACATAGTGCGTCTCCGCCTCCCGGTCCCTGCCGATCAGGCTGTGGGTCACCGTGCGTTTGCCGTCGGACTGCTCCAGGTACCGGTCGAAGAGCGCGCCCACGGCCTCGGGTCTGCTTGTCTCGTAATCAACTATCTGCACGAATGTCATGGCATCTCCCGGGCTGGGTCGAATATTCCCATTTTAGGAAGAACCGCCCTCTACTGGGGCCCGTACTTGCGCCCCGTACGGGAGGACAGCCCGCCGAGCAGCCCCCGCGGGGCCAGCTTCACCACGCCCATCAGCGCCTTGTACCGCGGGTCGGGGACCGAGACGGTCTTGCCGCGGGCCAGGTCGTCGAGGGCGGCGGCCACCAGCTTGTCCGCGTCCAGCCACATCCAGCCGGGGATGTTGTCCGTCCCCATGCCCGCCCGCTGGTGGAACTCCGTCCGCACGAACCCCGGGCACAGCGCCATCATCCGCACCCCCGACCCCGCCAGGTCGCGCGCCGCCCCCTGGGTGAACTGCACGACCCAGGCCTTGCTCGCCCCGTAGGTGCCCCGCGGCACGAACGCCGCCACCGAGGCCACGTTCACGATGCCGCCCCGCCCGCGCTCGCGCATGGAGCCGGCCGCCGCCGAGGACAGCCGCAGCACCGCCTCGACGTGGACCTTCAGCATGGTCAGCTCGTCGGCCATGGAGACCTCGAGGTAGCGGCCCTTGTTGCCGAACCCCGCGTTGTTGACCAGCAGGTCCACGGGGTGGGTGCGGTCGCCGAGGCGCTCCTCGACCGCCGCGATGCCCTCCTCCGCCGACAGGTCGGCGGTCAGCACCTCGGCCTCGATGCCGTGCCGGTCGTGCAGCTCGGTGGCCTGCTCGCGCAGGCGCGCGGTGTCGCGGGCGACCAGGACGAGGTTGTGGCCCCGGGAGGCCAGCCTGCGGGCGAAGGCGGCGCCGATGCCCGCCGTGGAACCAGTGATCAGCGCAGTCGTCATGACCGCAACCTAGCCCGTCGCCGCCCCGCCCCCCGGGCGGCCCGCTATCCGGCGGCCACCGTCGCCTGCTTGCGCAGGTACGCCTGCGCCTTCTCGCGGGCCTTCGGATCCATCGCCGCCCCCGCCGCCAGCGTGCGCGGCAGCAGCTCCCGCTCCGTCGTGAAGGCCCGGAACCACAGCCCCACCGTGACGTCGTGGTCCGGTCGGCCGACGACCTCGATCGGGTCGCCGGGCGAGATCCGCCCCTCCCGGACGACGCGCAGGTACGCCCCCGGCCGCACGGCCCCGGTGAACCGCTTCACCCAGGCCCGCTCGCCCAGCACCCCCTGGAAGGTCCGGCACGGGATGCGGGCCGAGGCGACCTCCAGGACGGCCTCCGTGCCGACCAGCCACCGCTCGCCGAGCAGGGCCCCGGTCAGGTCGATCCCGGCGGTCGTGAGGTTCTCGCCGAAGATTCCGCCGGGCAGCTCCCGCGCCAGCTCGGCCTCCCACCAGTCGAGGTCCTCGCGGGCGTAGGCGTAGACGGCCTGGTGGTCCCCGCCGTGGTGGCGCAGGTCGCCGATGGCGTCCCCCTCGACCCCGCTGCCGCCGACCCCGCGCGGGCCGGGCGCGGCGACGCGCACGGGGCCGGCGACCGGCCGCTTGCCGATGCCGGTCAGCCCGCCGGGGGAGTCGGTGTGTTCGGAGGGTGCGGCGCGGCCGACGTTCACGGAGATCACATGCATGGGGCACACGCTAACCCAGCGTCCCAAAGCCCGGCCTCCCATATGTGCACCGCCGTCAAAGCCGGGCTTATGCTCAGAGGGTGATCGAGGCACGTCATCTCCGGATCCTGCGCGCCGTCGCCGGGACCGGCTCCTTCTCCGCGGCCGCCCGCGAGCTCGGGTGCACGCAGCCCGCCGTCTCCCAGCAGATGAAGGCGCTGGAGCAGTCGGCCGGCACGCCGCTGCTCGTCCGCGCCGGCCGCGAGATGCGCCTGACGCAGGCCGGCGAGGCCCTCGTGCGGCACGCCGCGGGGATCCTCGCCGGGCTGACGGCCGCGGAGGAGGAGGTCGCCGCCATCGCCGGGCTGCGCGCCGGCCGGGTCCGGCTCGTCTCCTTCCCCAGCGGCAGCTCCACCCTGGTGCCGACGGCGCTCGCGGCGATGCGCGCCGAGCACCCGGGGACGCGGATCTCGCTGGTCGAGGCGGAGCCGCCGCGCTCGGTGGAGATGCTGCGCGACGGCGACTGCGACGTGGCACTGGCCTTCCGCTACGCCGGCTCCGACCCGGCCGCCCCGGGTCCCGGCGGCGCCGGGGCGCCGGCCGCCGAGGGGTGGGAGGACCTGGTCGTGCGGCCGCTGCTGACCGACCGCCTCGTCGGGCTGGTGCCCGAGGGCCACCGGCTGGCCGGCTCCGCCAGCGTGCGCATGGCGGAACTCGCCGACGAGCCGTGGATCGCCGGCTGTCCGCGCTGCCGCCGCCACCTGGTCGAGGTGTGCGAGGACGCGGGCTTCACCCCGCGCATCGACTTCGCCACCGACGACTACCCGGCCGTCGCCGGCCTGGTCGGGGCGGGGCTCGGCGTCGCGGTGCTGCCGGAGCTCGCTGTGGAGTCCGTCCGCGCCAAGGGGGTGAGCACCGTGGCCGTCGAGCCGGCCGTCGAACGCGAGGTGGTGGCGCTGACCCTGCCCGACCTGGCCCGGGTGCCCGCCGTCGCCGCGACCCTCGCCGAGCTGGAGCGGGCCGCGGCGCGCTGAACCCCGCCGCGAGCGGCGGGCAGCGCCCGCAGCAGGCTGGTGAAACGTTCCTTCTTCGCTGGGCCGGATCCGGCTCAGTCCGGTGTGATCCGTCCGATCGTGCTCGACGCGGGGATCAGCCGATGGCGGGCGCGGCCCATCAGCTCCTCGCGCTCGTCCTCCGTGAGGCCGCCCCACACCCCGTAGGGCTCGCGGACGGCCAGCGCGTGCGCGGCGCATTCCGAACGCACCGGGCATCGCATGCAGACCTCTTTAGCCGAGGCCTCGCGCGCACTCCTGGCCGCGCCCCGCTCGCCCTCCGGGTGGAAGAAGAGGGAGCTGTCGACCCCGCGGCAGGCGGCCAGCAGCTGCCAGTCCCAGAGGTCGGCGTTCGGTCCGGGGAGGCGGGAGAAATCTGCCATGGGTAGTCCTCGTTCGTGCCGGTACTGAGACGGATACGGTCCGAGCCACCACACCTACTGTCCTAGTAGATGTAAATATGACTCATTGGGAATCTAGCCTCAGACACAGGCGAAACGGAAGGAAAGCCGCCAAATAGGGCATAACTCCAGATGGAGGACAAGCGGCGAGTGGCACCGCCGATGTGATCGCGCCCTCACGTAGAGTGCCGAAGGTGTCCGTCCGACCCGTAACTCTTTCGAGTGACCATCGTTGAGAGAGCGAAGGCGGTTGAACCAATGACCTCCCGGACAGGTGTCCGAGAGCATCGACCGCACAGGTGACGATACGTACCCAGCCTGGAGGCTCAAGGTGACGCGCATCAGCAGCTCCGGAGGGCGGTCATGACTTCCGTCCTCGTCTGCGACGACTCCCCGCTTGCCCGAGAGGCGCTCCGTCGCGCGGTTGCCACCGTGCCCGGCGTCGAGCGCGTGACGACGGCTGCCAACGGCGAGGAAGTCCTCCGCCGCTGGGGCGCCGACCGCTCCGACCTGATTCTCATGGACGTACGGATGCCCGGGCTCGGCGGAGTGGAGACGGTGCGCCGGCTGCTCTCGGCCGATCCGGGCGCCCGCATCATCATGCTCACCGTCGCCGAGGACCTCGACGGCGTGGCGCTGGCGGTCGCCGCCGGCGCCCGCGGCTACCTGCACAAGGACGCCTCGCGCGCCGAACTGCGGGCCACGGTCACGCAGGCCCTCGCCGACCCGACCTGGCGGCTGGCCCCGCGCCGGCTCCGCTCCGCCGAGATGGGCGCCGCGCCCACCCTCACCGCGCGCGAGATCCAGGTGCTGGAGGGCATGAGCCACGGCCGGTCCAACGCGGAGATCGGGCGCG
>NZ_RPSE01000102.1:0-17331 GCF_003949955.1 Streptomyces sp. WAC05292 | reverse complement strand
GCCGTCCGCCGCGGGCACCGGGCCGGGCGCTCCGGCGTACGGGGTCCCGGGGGCGGGGACGGGACCGGGCACGGTGGCCGGCCCGCCCGCGTCCGGCGCTGCTCCCGCCGGGCCCGCGGCGGTGCCGGCCGGCGGGGTCTCCTGCGGGCCGGGGAGGCCGTGCGTGCCGGCGGCCGCGGCGGGCACCGCGGTGATCCCGGCGCCGTCCCGGGCGGCCGCGGCGCCCGCCCCGGCCGGTCCCGCCGCCGCGGCCAGCGCCGCCGAGGCGAGTGCCGCGGCGGCCGGCGCGGTGAGCCCGGCGTCGGCGAGGAGCGCGGGAAGGCCGTCGGCGTAACCCTGGCCCACGGCGCGGACCTTCCAGGCTCCCTGGCGGCGGTAGACCTCCAGGGCGACGACGGCGCCCTCGGCGTCCAGGCCGGCGAGCGCGAACCCGGCGAGGTCGGCGCCCCCCGGCTCGGCGACGGCCACCCGCGGGGCCGCGACCGAGCCGAAGCGCGCGGGCCCGCCGGGCGGGAGCGCGAGGACGACGCGCAGCTGGTGCACGGAGGCCGCCACGGCTTCGAGGTCGACGGCGAAGCGGTGCACGCCGGCCGCCTCCGCGGGGGAGGCGAGCCCTGGCAGGACGGTCGGGGCCCCGGGGTGCGCGAGCGCGCCGGGGCCGGCCATCCGGCCGGTGTCGTCGCAGGCGGCGACCAGGGCGAGCACCGGCGTGTCCGCCGCGATCCCGATCTCCACCCGGGTGCGGGACAGGGGGTGGTTCTGCCCCCGGACCAGTTCGGCCGTCATCGTGCAGCCCTCCCCCGTGCCTCGTGCCGTGCCGTCGTGCTGTCGGTCGGTGCACCGCGCCCGGCCGGGCGCGGTGCGCGGTGTCTCTACAGGTGCGGCAGGATCGCCGGCATCAGGTCCTGGAAGGTGCGGCCGTTGGCGGCGGCGCCGATGGCCGTCATCTGCCAGCCGGCGCCGGCCCGGGACACCTTCGCCATGATCTGCGCCGTGTACTGGCCGCCGCCGTCGAGGGTGTAGCGGGCCAGCTCCTGGCCGTTGGGCTCGTCGACGAGGCGGCAGAAGGCGTTCTGCACCTCCTGGAACGTCTGGCCGGTAAACGAGTTCACCGTGAAGACGATCGTGTCGATGTGGACCGGCACGCGCTGGAGGTCGACGAGGATCGACTCGTCGTCGCCGCCCTGGCCGGCGCCGCCGACGAGGTTGTCGCCGGTGTGCCGGACCGAGCCGTCGTCGCTCTGCAGGTGCCGGAAGAACACCACGTCCACGGGCTGCTTCTCCGCGAACAGCACCGCGGAGGCGTCCAGGTCGACCTCGCGGGTGCGCGACCCGAACAGCCCGCGGCGCTTGGCCGCCTGCCAGCCGAGGCCCATCCGGACGGAGGTCAGGGTGCCCCCGTCGCCCTTCGTAAGACTGATGGCCTGTCCCTTGGACAAGTTGACCGTCACGCGCCGTCCCCTTTCATAGCCACCCCCAGGCAAGCGTGTACCTGCGGCTGTCCGCCACCCTACTGAGCCCGTCCCCTGTCAGGCGAGGCCCGCCTCCTTCATCTGCCGCAGCTCCTTCTTCAGCTCGCCGACCTCGTCCCGGATCCGGGCCGCGACCTCGAACTGGAGCTCGGCCGCCGCGGCCCGCATCCGCTCGGTCATCTGCTCGATCAGCGCGGCGAGTTCCTCGGCGGGCCGGTCCGTGGCCACCGCGGCGGCCCGGCCGCCCTTGGCGGCCTTGCCCGCGCCGGCCCTGCCCGCCGCGGCCCCGGCGGTGGACAGCGCCGGCACGGGGGCCTTGGCCCCCTTGCCGTCCTTGGCCTGCCGGTAGCCGGTGCCGAGGAGCTGCTCGGTGTCCAGCTCCTCGCGGGCGATGGTCGCGACGATGTCGTTGATCTTCTTGCGCAGCGGCTGCGGGTCGATTCCGTTGGCCGTGTTGTAGGCGATCTGCTTCTCCCGGCGCCGGTTCGTCTCCTCGATCGCCTTCTCCATCGCCGGGGTCATCTTGTCCGCGTACATGTGGACCTGGCCGGAGACGTTGCGCGCGGCGCGGCCGATCGTCTGGATCAGCGAGGTTCCCGAGCGCAGGAAGCCCTCCTTGTCCGCGTCGAGGATCGCGACGAGCGACACCTCGGGCAGGTCGAGGCCCTCACGGAGCAGGTTGATGCCGACGAGGACGTCGTACTCGCCGGCGCGCAGCTCGCGGAGCAGCTCGATGCGGCGCAGCGTGTCGACGTCGCTGTGCAGGTAGCGGACGGCGATGCCGAGCTCCAGGAAGTAGTCCGTGAGGTCCTCGGCCATCTTCTTGGTGAGGGTCGTGACCAGGACGCGCTCGTCCCGCTCGACGCGCTCCCGGATCTCGTGCACCAGGTCGTCGATCTGCCCCTCGGTGGGCTTGACGACGACCTCCGGGTCGACGAGGCCGGTGGGGCGGATGATCTGCTCGACGAAGCCGTCGCCGCGGGAGAGCTCGTACGCCCCCGGGGTCGCCGACAGGTAGACCGTCTGGCCGATGCGCTCCTGGAACTCCTCCCACTTCAGGGGCCGGTTGTCGAGCGCCGACGGGAGCCGGAAGCCGTGGTCGACGAGGGTCCGCTTGCGCGAGGCGTCGCCCTCGTACATGGCGCCGATCTGCGGGACCGTGACGTGCGACTCGTCGATGACGAGGAGGAAGTCCTCGGGGAAGTAGTCGATGAGCGTGTTGGGCGCCGAGCCGCGCTCGCGGCCGTCCATGTGCAGCGAGTAGTTCTCGATGCCGGAGCAGGAGCCGATCTGGCGCATCATCTCCAGGTCGTAGGTGGTGCGCATGCGCAGCCGCTGCGCCTCCAGCAGCTTGCCCTGCTTCTCCAGCTCGGCCAGGCGCGCCTCCAGCTCCGCCTCGATGCCGCGGATCGCGTTCTCCATGCGCTCGGGCCCTGCGATGTAGTGGCTCGCCGGGAACACGTACAGCTCGCGGTCCTCGCTGATGACCTCGCCGGTCAGCGGGTGCAGGGTGGAGAGGGCCTCGATCTCGTCGCCGAACATCTCGATGCGGACGGCCAGTTCCTCGTACACGGGGAAGATCTCGATGGTGTCGCCGCGCACGCGGAAGGTGCCGCGCGTGAAGGCGAGGTCGTTGCGCGTGTACTGGATGTCGACGAAGCGGCGCAGCAGCCGGTCGCGGTCGATCTCCTCGCCGACCTTGAGCGGGACCATCCGGTCGACGTACTCCTGCGGCGTGCCCAGGCCGTAGATGCAGGAGACGGACGCGACCACGACGACGTCGCGCCGGGTGAGCAGCGAGTTCGTCGCGGAGTGGCGCAGCCGTTCGACCTCCTCGTTGATGGAGGAGTCCTTCTCGATGTACGTGTCCGACTGCGGAACGTAGGCCTCGGGCTGGTAGTAGTCGTAGTACGAGACGAAGTACTCGACGGCGTTGTTCGGCAGGAGCTCGCGGAACTCGTTCGCCAGCTGCGCGGCCAGCGTCTTGTTCGGCGCCATGACCAGGGTGGGGCGCTGGAGCCTCTCGATCATCCAGGCGGTGGTGGCCGACTTGCCCGTGCCGGTCGCGCCCAGCAGGACGACGTCCTTCTCGCCTGCGCGGATGCGCTTCTCCAGCTCGGCGATGGCCGCCGGCTGGTCGCCGCTGGGCTGGTAGGGGCTGACGACCTCGAAAGGCGCCACCGTGCGTTCGATCTTCGATACGGGCCGCATGACTCCACCGTACGACCCCGCGCCGACAGTCACCGACCCCGTCGGGCGGCGCCGCCCCCGGCGCACGGGCCGCGCCGCGCGCCGTTCCCCCGTTCTGGTCCGTTTGTCGTAGTTCGGTGGCGGCCCTGTGATCTTCGAGCCCATGATCGCCCCAACGGACACCGCAGTGAGTCACCACGGCAACGGCTGCCGCCGCGCGCCCGTCTGACGCAGCAGCAGGGTTCACGACCCGAGGGAGAACACATGTACCTCCGACCCGCCGCAGCGGCCGCCGCCGCCTTCCTGGGCTTCGCCCTCACCGCGCTCGGCGGGGCGTCCGCGGCGGCCGCCGCCGATCCGGGCGCCCCTGCCGCGACGCCGGGCCTGCCCGGCCCCGTCGTGTACTCCCACCGGGGCGCCTCGGCCTACGCGCCCGAGAACACGCTGGCCGCGGTCGACGCGGCGATGCGGCTGGGCTTCGACTGGGTGGAGAACGACGTCCAGCGCACCAAGGACGGCGAGCTCGTGGTGATCCACGACGACACCCTGGCCCGCACGACCGACGCCGAGGAGGTCTTCCCGGGCCGGGCGCCCTGGCGGGTGCGGGACTTCACGGCGCAGGAGATCTCCCGGCTCGACGCGGGCGGCTGGTTCGGCGCCTCCTTCGCCGGGGCCCGCGTCCCCACCCTGCGGGAGTACCTCGCCCGGGTGCAGCGCAACCGGCAGCGGCTGCTGCTGGAGATCAAGAAGCCGGAGCTCTACCCGGGCATCGAGGAGCAGACCCTGCGCGTGCTCGAGGAGGAGGGCTGGCTCGACACCGCCCACGTGCAGCGCCGGCTGGTGGTGCAGAGCTTCAGCGCCGACTGCGTGCGCATCGTGCACGGCCTGCGGCCGGACGTGGTGACGGCCTTCCTGGGCACCCCGCCGGTGGCCGACCTGCCCGCGTACGCCGAGTTCACCGACCGCATCAACCCCTGGCACACCACGATCTCCGCCGACTGGGTGGCCGCCGTGCACGGGCTGGTCGGGGCACACGGCAAGGCGATGGAGGTCGACACCTGGATCGTCGACGACGCCGTGACCGCCCGGAAGGTGCGCGACATGGGCGTGGACGGGATCATCTCGAACGCCCCGGACGTGGTGCAGCGGGCGGTGCAGGAGGCGGTGCTCGGCTCGCTCGTGCCCTGACCCCGGCCGGGCGGCCGCCCCCGGGCGGGGCGGCGCTGTCGGAGGGCGCCCGTACGGTGGAGGGGTGGACACCACCGAGCGGCCGGACGGGCCGTACCTGGAATGGACCGTCGTCCCCAGCGGCATCGGCCCGCTGCTGCTGGCCGCGACCCCGCAGGGCCTCGTCAAGGTCGGTTTCCACGCCGGCTCCGAGGCCCGGGTCCGCACGGCGGTCGACGCGGTGGCCGCCCGGCTCGGCGCGCGGGCCCGGCGGCCGGAGCCGGGCGCGGAGGTCCTGCTCGCCGAGCCGGTGCGCAGGCTGGCCGACTACTTCGCCGGATCGCTGCGCCGCTTCGCGCTGCCGCTGGACTGGCGGCTGTGCACCGGCTTCAACCGGGAGGTCCTGCAGGAACTGGACCGCTCCGTGCCGTACGGGTCGGTCATCGGGTACGGGGAGCTGGCGGCCCGCGTCGGCCGGCCGGGCGGCGCCCAGGCCGTGGGGCACGCGATGGGGTCGAACCCGCTGCCGCTGGTGGTCGCCTGCCACCGGGTCGTGGAGAACGACGGGGGGATCGGCGGCTGCGGCAGCCGCTGCCGGTGCCGCCCCGCGGGCGTCCGGCGTGAGCGCCGCACCCGGCGCCGGATCGGGAACCGCGGGGCCCGCGGCCGCCGCCGTGGACCCGGCGGAGCTGCCGCGGCTGCGCCGCCGCACCTCGTGGGTGCTGATCGCCTCCCAGGTCCTGGGCGGCGTCGGCGTGCCGATCAGCATCGCCCTGGCCCCGGTCCTCGCCACCGAGGTCGGGGGCAGCGAGGCCCTGTCCGGGTTCGCCTCGACCGCCTCGGTGATCGGCACGGCCGCCGTCTCGCTGCCGCTGGCCGCACTCATGACCGCGCGGGGCCGCCGCCCCGGCCTCGTGCTCGCGTACGCGATCGGCGCCGCGGGCTCGGCCCTCGTCGTGCTGGCCGCCGTGGTCCGCAGCTTCCCGCTGCTGATGCTCGGCATGGCCGCCTTCGGGGCCGCCTCCTTCGCCAACTTCCAGGCCCGGTTCGCCGCCGCCGACCTCGCCGCCCCGGACCACCGGGCGCGGGCCATCTCCGTGGTCGTCTGGGCGTCGACCCTCGGCGCCGTCCTCGGCCCGAACCTCTCCGCGCCCGCCAGCCGCAGCTTCGCCGGCACCTCCATACCCGCGACGGCGGGCCCCTTCGTGTGGGCCGGCGCCGTCTTCGTCCTCACCGGCCTGCTGCTCGCCGTCCTGCTGCGGCCGGACCCCCTGCTGACCGCCCGCGCGCTCGCCGGGCCCGACGAGCACGGGAACGCCGGCCACTCGCTGCGCGCCGGGATCGCGGCCGTCCGGGCGTCGGCGCGGGCCCGGGTGGCGCTGGTCGCCGTCGCCGTCTCGCACACCGCCATGGTCTCGATCATGGTGATGACCCCGGTCGACCTCGGCCACCACGGCGCCGGGCTGCACCTGATCGGCCTGGTGATCAGCGGCCACATCGCCGGGATGTTCGCCTTCTCGCCGGTGATGGGCTGGCTCGCGGACCGCCTCGGCCGGCTCTCCGTGATCGGCCTGGCCGCCGGACTGCTGGCGCTCGCCGCGCTGCTGGCCGGCACCGCCGGCCCGAACCACGGCCAGAGCGCCCTCGGCCTGTTCCTGCTCGGCCTCGGCTGGTCCGCGGGGCTCGTCTCCGGCTCCGCGCTGCTCACCGACTCGGTGCCGGCCGGTGCGCGGGCCGCCGTCCAGGGCCTCAGCGACCTGACGATGAACACCTGTGCGGCGGTCGGCGGCGCCGCCTCCGGCCTGGTCATGTCCGCGGCCGGCTACGGCTGGCTGAACGCGATCGCCGCGGCGCTGCTGCTGCCGATGGCCGCGCTCGCCCTGCTCACCGCCCGTCGGCGGGCCGCGGCGCGGAAGTGATCTGGTAGACCTTGCGGAGGGTCTCGTGGACGGTCCACACCGTCCGGTCGCCCTCCCGCAGGACGCAGGCGGAGCCCGGCCCGACCTCCAGCGCCGCGCCGCCCTCGACCTCGACCGTCGCCCGGCCGCTCACGACCACGAACAGCTCGTCGGCCTCGGTGTCGGTGACGACTCCGGGGGTGATCTGCCAGATCCCTCGGACCTGGCTGCCGTCGGGCGACTCCCACAGCACCTTGCCGGTGACGACGGGGTTCCCGGAGAGGACCTGCGCGGGGTCGAGCTCCTCCGGTTCGAGTGCGGCGTCGGGGAGGTCGGGCACGCTGACGGCGAAGGACGCGGGGGCCGCGGCGCTGTGATCACTGGTGCTCATGGGGCGCCAGCGTAGTGCGGCGGGGGGCCGCTCCGGGGTGGCCGGAGTGTCCGGGTCCGCGCCGCGGAACAAGGCACTGTGTCCAGCGCCGCGCCCCCACCGGACCGGCCGCCGGGTGTTTGCCGGTGCTGATCCGGTGCCATGGATGGGGACATGTCACAGCACTCAGCATCTGCGCCGCGGCCCGCCGGGCCCGTCCTGTCCGAAGAGGTCCGCGAGGCGGTCGAGCAGGGACAGCCGGTCGTGGCCCTGGAGTCCACGATCATCACGCACGGGCTGCCGCGGCCCCGCAACCTGGCGGTGGCCGCCGAGCTGGAGGCCGCGGTCCGCGCGGAGGGGGCCGTACCGGCGACGGTCGCCGTCATCGACGGGGTGGCGCACGCGGGCCTCGACAAGGACCAGCTGGAGCGCATCGCGGCCGGGGAGGGCGTACGCAAGCTCGGACACCGGGACCTGCCCGCGGCCCTCGCGACGGGGGCGACCGGGGCGACGACCGTCTCGGCGACCGCGTTCCTCGCCGCGCGCGCCGGGCTGCGGGTCTTCGCCACGGGCGGGCTGGGCGGCGTCCACCGGGGGTACGCGCAGACCCAGGACGAGTCGGCGGACCTGGGTCTGCTGGCGCGGACCCGGATCACTCTGGTGTGCGCGGGAGTGAAGTCGATCCTGGACGTGCCGGCGACGCTCCAGCGGCTGGAGACGCTCGGGGTGGCGGTCGTCGGCTACGGGACGGAACGTTTCCCCGGCTTCTACCTGGCGGACTCCGGCGAACCGGTCGACTGGACCGTGCACCGCCCCGAGGAGGTGGCGCGGATGATGGCCGCCCAGGACGCCCTGGGCGGACCGGAGTCGGCCCTGGTCGTCGCCAACCCGGTGGCCGAGGCGGACCAGCTGGATCCGCAGCTGCACGACCGGGTCCTGGCCGAGGCCCTCGACGAGGGCCGCAGGCGCGGCATCACGGGCCAGGCCGTGACCCCGTTCCTCCTGGACCACCTCGTACGGGCCACCGGCGGGGCCTCCCTGGAGGCCAACCTGGCGGCGGTGCGGGGCAACGTGGTGCTCGGCGCCCGGATCGCGGCGGCCTGGGCGGCCCGCCCGTGACGGCGGCCGGCGGATCCCCCGGCGGCGCGCCGCGGCCGGGGGCGCTGCTGGTCGTCGGGGACGTGGTGACGGACGTGGTCGCGGTCCACTCGGAGCCGCTGGCCCCGGCCACCGACACCGCCGCCCGCATCCGCACCCTGCCGGGCGGCGCCGGGGCGAACGCGGCCTGCTGGGCGGCCCACGCCGGCGCCCCGGAGGTGCGCCTGCTCGCCCGGGTGGGCGCGGAGTCCGCGCGGTGGCACGAGCGGGCCCTCCTGGCCGCCGGGGTGCGGCCGCGCCTGCTCATAGACGCGGCCGAGCCGACCGGGACGGTGGTCGCCCTGGTCGGCCGGGACACGGAGCGGACCTTCCTGACGGACGGCGGGGCCGCGCTGCGGCTCGGCCCCGCGGACTGGTCGCCGGACCTGCTGGACGGGGTCGCGCACCTGCACCTCTCCGGCTACCTGTTCTTCGCCGACTCCGCCCGCACCCTGGCCGCCGCGGCGCTGGCCGACGCCGTGGGGCGCGGGGTGCCGGTGAGCGTCGACCCGGCCTCGGCGGGCTTCCTCGCCGCGCTCGGCCCGGACCGCTTCCTGCGGGCGGCGGCGGGGATCGGCGTCCTGCTCCCGAACGAGGACGAGGCCCTGCTGCTGGCCGGGCTGCCGGCCTCGGCGGGGGCCGCGCGGGCCGCGGCGGAGCTGAGCCGGCGCGTGCCGCTGGTGGTGGCCACGCGGGGCGCGGCGGGCGCGCTCGTCGCCGAGGGCGGCCGGGTCGTCGCGGAGGTCCCGGCGGAGCCGGCCCGCGCGGTGGACTCCACGGGCGCGGGGGACGCCTTCACGGGCGGGTTCCTCGCGGCCCGGCTCGCGGGCGCGGATCCGGCCGGGGCGGCCCGGGCGGGCTGCCGGTCGGCGGCCCTGGCGGTGGCCCGGCTGGGCGGCCGCCCGTAACGGCCGGGCGCCCTGCGGCGGGTCAGCGGCGCAGGCCGGTCCAGGCGGGATGGCGGGGGTCGTCCGCCCGGACGACGGCGTCGGCGAGCGCCGCGGGGTCGGTCTCGGCCTCGTAGCGGGCGAAGGCGGGCAGGGTCCAGCGCTCGGCCTCGCCGGTGCGGCGGGCCAGCGCCCCCGGGGAGAGGCGGATGTGCACGCTGAGGTCGAAGGGGAACCAGTGGCTTAGCAGCAGCGGCCCGTGCACGATGACCGCGGCGCCGGGCGGGAGTTCGGCGTAGGGGCTGCGGGTGGCGCGGTCGGTCGCCGGGTCCCACAGGTCGGGCAGGACGCGCCCGGTGCCGCCCGGGTCGGTCGGGCCGAACACCTCCCGCCACAGGGCGCCGGTGTCGTACCAGCCGGAGAGGTAGGAGTCGGCGTCCCGGCGGCCGTGCTCGAACCGCAGGGACGCCGGCCGCAGGAACCCCTCGGCGGGGACGGCGAGGACGGCGCGGCCGCGGGCGCGCAGGGCGTCCGCGAGCAGCGCGGCAAGGCCGCCGGTGTCCGCGGCGGGCGCGCCGTCGATGCCGACCCGCTGCCAGGCCGGCGCGTCCGCGCCGGGCGCGTGCTCGTCCAGGTGGCCGGCGAGCCGCTCGGCCATCCGCTGCCAGGTGATCGGTTCCAGGTGCACGCGTCCCATTGTCAGTGCCCGCCCCTAGCTTCGTCCCCGAAGGGATCACCGGCGGGACGGAGCCGTCGGCCCGACCTTGGGGAGGGGTCTGTCATGGCTCGCGAGACCACGTACCTGGAGCTGTCGCAGGACGGCGGCGGGGCGCACAAGTTCTACGAGGTCGTCGTGGACGGCACCACCGTGGTGGTGCGCTACGGGCGCATCGGGGCCGCCGGGCAGGTGCAGCAGTCGTCGTTCCCGACCGTCGAGAGGGCGCGTGCGGCCGCCGCGAAGAAGATCGGGGAGAAGATCCGCAAGGGATACGCGCCCGCGGTCCAGGGGCAGCGCGCGGCCCGCCCGGTGACGCGCCGCCAGGTGGCCTCCGCGCCGTCGACGGCGCGGGCGGTCGCCCCCGTGCTGTGGCGGTTCCGGACGGGCGCCTCGGCCTTCGGGATCCACGTGGACGAGGACCGCTGCTGGGTCGGCAACCAGGCGGGCGACGTGTACACGCTGAGCCACGGCGGCGAGGTGCTGGCCCGCTACTCGCTGCCGGACGGGGTCAAGTGCCTGGTGGCGGACGAGTTCTGGATCTACGCGGGGTGTGACGACGGCGCCGTGTACGACCTCTCCTCGAAGGTCCCGTTCAAGGCGTACGACATCGCGGAGGACGTCGACATCTTCTGGCTGGACATCCGCGAGGGCGTGCTGAACGTCGCCGACGCGAACGGCGGCCTGACGGTGATCGACCACGAGGACGAGTTCCAGTGGTCGCGGAAGTCGTCGGGGGCGCAGGCGTGGATGGTCCGGGCCGACGCGGACGCGGTGTACCACGGGCACGTGGACGGCGTGACGGCCTACGCGCCGGACGGCAGCGGCCAGTTGTGGCACACCCGGACCAACGGGCAGGTGCTGTTCGGCTGGCAGGAGGACGACGCGGTCTTCGCGGGCACGGCGCGGCACTGCGTCCAGCGCCTTTCGAAGGAGACGGGCGCCCTGGAGGCGACGTTCCGCTGTGACGCTGCGGTGTACTCGTGCGCGACGTCGCCCGACGGCCGGCACGTCTTCGCGGGCGACTCGTCCTCGTCGGTGTACTGCTTCGACGCGGACGGGCGGCGGCTGTGGAAGCTCGGCACGGGCAGCGGCTCGGCGCTGTCCATGCAGTATCTGGACGAGCGGCTGTACCTGGTGACGACGGACGGCTCGCTGGTCTGCGTCGACGCGAGCGAGGCGGCGATCTCGGCGGCCCGGGAGGGCACGGTCCCGGCGGCGGTGGACGTGAAGTCCGCGGCGGCGCTGCCCGTGTACACCCCGGCGGCCTCGGCCGCGGCGGTGGCGGTCGTCCCGGCGGCGGCCGCTCCGGTGGACGCCGTGGTCGTGGAGTGCGTCCAGCAGGGCGGGCGGCTGCGGGTGCACGTGGTGTCGGGCGGCTACGAGCCGTCGTGGAACGTGCAGTTCCCGCGGGGCATCAGGGAGCCGGGCGCCCGCTACGTGGTCGACGGGCTGCATGCGGCCTCCGGCGGCTTCTACCGGGTCCGCGGAGAGATCCGCCGCCTGGTCTGAGCCCCGGCCCGCTGCGGGCGCCGACGGGGCGGCCCGGCAAGGTGATAACCGGCCCGGACGGCGGTATCACATCGTCATGAGCCTGGTCGTGTTCGAGTCGGCGAAGCCGGTGCACTGCGCCCGGTGCCGCCGCGGCCCGCTGCGGCACCTGGTGCGAGAGGCCGGGGTGCCGCGCTGCCTGGACTGCGCGGACCTCGGGCACCTGGTCTACCTGCCGCGCGGGGACGCGGCGCTCACCCGGCGGGCCAGGGAGGCGAGTTCGCTGTCGGCGGTCGTCGTCCGCTTCAACAGGCGCCGCCACCGCCACGAGCGGCAGGGCGTGTACGTGGAGGAAGCCGCGCTCGCCCGGGCGGAGCGCGCCTGCCTGGCGGACGCGGAGGCGCGGGCTCGCCGCCGCGAGCGGGACCGGCTGCGGCGGGCCGCCGAGGACGTCCGCTTCACGGCGGCGTTCGCCGCGGAGATCCTGCGGCTGTTCCCCGGCTGCCCCGCGGACCGGGCGCAGGCCATCGCCGCGCACGCCTCGGTGCGGGGCAGCGGCCGGGTGGGGCGTACCGCGGCCGGCCGGGCCCTGGACGAGCCCGCCGTGTACGTGGCGGTGCGGGCGGCCGTGCGGCACACCGACACCGAGTACGACGCGCTGCTGATGGCGGGGGTGCCGCGGTTCGCGGCCCGCGCCCGGCTGGCCGCGCGGATCGACGCGGTCCTGGACGCCTGGCGCGTCCCTCCGCAGTCCCCCGCCCCGGAGGCCGGCCCCGGCGCGGCGGCGGCTCCGGCCGCCGGGGCGGTGCCGGATGCCGCGGCGGCCGCCCCGCCCTGACCGGCGGCAGCGCCTACTGGACGCGGAACCGCCGGTACAGGAGCGCGCCGCCGAGGAGGATGCCGGCCGCGGCGGGCGCGAGGTAGCCCATGCCGTCGGCGCCGGTGTGGGCGAGGGCCGGGCCCTTCGGCGGCGCCGCCTGGACCACCGGCTGCTCCTTCGGCGGCGCGACGGGCTGGACCGGCTTGGCGGGCGTCACCGGCTTGACCGGCTTCGGCGGCTCGACCGGCTGCGGCGGCTTCGGCTGCTCGCCGTTGACGGAGCTGTTGCCGATGGACGGGTTGCCGATGCCGACGACGTTCACGGAGTTCCCGCTGACGTTGACGGGGAGGGACACCGGCAGCTGGATGCCGTTGCCGGAGATGACGCCGGGCGACCCCGTCGCCCCGCCCTCCGCGTGGGAGCCGCCGCCGGTGCTGCTGCCCCCGGCCGGCGGGGACGCCTTGCCCGAACCGGTGTTGGCACAGCTGTTGCCCGCCGCCGGATTCAACAGGCCCACCACGTTCACGGTGTTCCCGCACACGTTGACCGGCGTGTTCACCGGCAGCTGGATCAGGTTCCCGGACAGCAGCCCCGGCGAGCGCTCGGCCGAGCCGCTCGCGTCCGCGTCGGCGTACGCGAAGCCGCTCACACCCGCGACCGCGAGTCCCCCTCCCGCGACCGCCGTCGCGATCAGGCCGTTACGGCGACTGTGACGCATCAGATTCCCTGCCTTCCGGAGAAGTTGACGGGCCATGTACCCGCACCGGAACAACGCCTTAAACCCATTCGGGTTATAGAGGGGCAGGACATTTCACCCGATCGAGTAGGGGGTATGGCCGTCCCATGACTCAGCGACCCCTGCTCTTCCTCGACGTGGACGGCCCCCTCAACCCCTTCCGCTCCTACACCGCCGGATTCCGCGGCTACACCAGCCACCGCATGCACCCCTCGGTGTGGATGTCGTTCCGGCGCCCGAACTCCCGATCGGCCCGCCGCGGCGCGCGCGTCCGCCTCCATCCCGGGCACGGGGCCCTGCTGCTGGCCCTGCCGTACGAACTGGCCTGGGCCACGACGTGGATGGACGAGGCCAACACTCTGATCGCCCCGCACATCGGGCTGCCCGGCGACCTCCCGTACATCGAATGGTCGGAGCTGTTCCCGCATGACCCGGACGGGCTGTCCTGGAAGACCCGCATGCTCCTCGACTGGGCGGCGGGCCGCCCCTTCGCGTGGGTGGACGACATGATCAACGCGCGGGACCGGGCATGGGTCGCCGCCCACCACCCCGCGCCCGCCCTGCTGCTGCGCATCCGCCCCCGCCGCGGGCTGCGCGACCGCGACTTCGCGGCGCTGCACGCCTGGGCCGACCGGCTCGGGCCGGCAGGGTCCGACGAGGTCATCCCGCCAGGGCGCTGACCGGGTCAGGCGAAGGGGTGCCCGTCGGCCACCAGTCCTCGGCGCCCGGCCGGGACTCGTACGCGTACCAGAGCCCGTCGCGGCCCAGCCGGAGTTGGCGCGTCGCGCAGGTGAGCCGGTTGCGCTCCGGGCGGAAGGAGCCCTGCGCGGCGGCGAGGAGCGCCGGGCGGGCCCGGTCGAAGGGACCGGCCGGCGGATCCCACGGCTCTTCCAGGGCGGCCAGGCCGGCCGGGCCGCCCTGCCGCCAGGCGGCCGCGGCCCGCGCCAGGTCCGTCGTGGTCCGCCCGGTGGCGCGGGCCAGGTCCCGGTACAGGGTGCGGGCCGGCCCGGTGAGGCCGGCCGTGTGGTGGGCGGAGGCGAGCCGGACGGCGTCCTGCCACAGGCCGAGCCCGCCGAACGGGTCCTCGCCGGTGGCCAGCAGCGCCACGGCCCGGGCGGCCGCGTCCGCGGCGAGCTGGTCCAGGGCCAGCGGGTCCGGCGCGCCGGGTGCCGCGGGATCGTGCGGCCAGCCGGGCGGCACCGCCGGCGCGGCCGGGGCCGCGGCCGGGGCCGGCAGCGGCGGCAGCACCGTACGGGAGAGGGCAGCGCGCGCCGGGACGCCAGGGAAGCCGGCCGCGGCGGCGGGCCGCTCCCGTGCGGCGTGGGCGGCGTTGCGGCGGGCCAGCTCGGCGGTCAGCTCCCGCTCGCCGCGGCCGCGCAGCAGGAGCAGGGCGAAGGGGTCCTCGTCGAGGAGGCGGGCCGCCCGGTGGCACAGCGCCGCGGCGTGCTTGCACGGCGGCCGGCCGGTGTCGGGGCAGGAGCAGCGCGGCAGCAGCTCGCCCGGCCCGGGCAGGACCAACTCGGCCAACACCTGCGGAACCTCCCGCTCCAGCAGGGCGGCCAGCGCCGCCGGGTCGGCGGCCACGGCCTCCAGCAGCCGCTCCCACTCGGCGTCGGCGAGCACCCCGAGGGCCAGCTCCGTCCGGTACGGGCGCGCGCGGCTGCCCCGTACGTAGGCCACGATCCGGCCCGGCGTGACCGTGACGGCCTCGACGTGCCCCTCCGCCGCGTACGCCCGCCCGCGCTCCATGCGTGCCGCGTCGGGCGCGGCACGCTCCAGCGACGCCGCCCAGGCCCTGCCCCACCAGGTGGCCGCGTCCGCTCCGGCGGGGAGGGCGGCGAAGGTGCGGCGGCGGTCGTCCCGCGCGGTGATCATGCGGGTCTCCGCAGGGACACGAGGTCGGCGAGCTCCCGGTCGGTCAGCTCGGTCAGCGCGGCCTCGCCCGACCCGAGGACCGCCTCGGCCAGCGCCCGCTTGGATTCGAGGAGTTCGGCGATCCGGTCCTCGACGGTCCCCTCGGCGATGAGCCGGTGGACCTGTACGGGCCGCTCCTGGCCGATCCGGTGCGCCCGGTCGGTGGCCTGCTCCTCGACGGCCGGGTTCCACCACCGGTCGAAGTGCACGACGTGCCCGGCGCGCGTCAGGTTCAGGCCCGTCCCGGCGGCCTTCAGCGACAGCAGGAACACCGGCACCTCCCCCGCCTGGAAGCGGCGCACCAGCTCCTCCCGCCGCGCGACCGGGGTGCCGCCGTGCAGGAACTGGTGGGGGATGCCCCGCGCCGCGAGGTGCCGCTCGATGATCCGTCCCATCGTCACGTACTGCGTGAACACCAGCACCGCCGCGTCCTCGGCGAGGATCGTGTCGAGCAGCTCGTCGAGCAGCGCCAGCTTCCCCGAGCGGTGCGCGATCCGGGGCCGGTCCTCCTTCAGGTACTGCGCGGGGTGGTTGCATATCTGCTTCAGCGACGCCAGCAGCTTCATGATCATGCCGCGGCGCTCCATCCCCCCGCTCCCCTCGATCACGGCCATCGCCTCGTCGACGGCGGCCCGGTACAGCGAGGCCTGTTCGCGGGTGAGCGGCACGGGATGGTCGGTCTCGGTCTTGGGCGGCAGTTCGGGTGCGATCCCCGGGTCGCTCTTGCGGCGGCGCAGCAGGAACGGCCGGACGAGCGCGGCGAGCCGGGCGACCGCCGCCTCGTTCCCGCCGTCCTCCTCCGACTGGTGCTCCACCGGCCGCGCGTGGCGGGCGCGGAACGCCGCCAGCGGGCCGAGGAGCCCCGGAGTCGTCCAGTCGAGCAGCGCCCACAGCTCGGAGAGGTTGTTCTCCACCGGTGTCCCGGTGAGCGCCACCCGCGCCGGCGCCGGGATCGTCCGCAGCGCCTTCGCGGTCGCCGAGTGCGGGTTCTTGACGTGCTGCGCCTCGTCCGCGACGACGAGGCCCCACGGCTGGTCGGCCAGCCGGGCGGCGCCGGCGCGCATCGTCCCGTACGTGGTGAGGACGAATCCGCCGGCCAGGCCGTCGAGGCTGCGGTCGCCGCCGTGGAAGCGGCGCACGGGCACGCCGGGCGCGAACTTCTCGATCTCCCGCTGCCAGTTGCCGAGCAGCGAGGCCGGGCACACCACCAGCGTCGGCTCGGGGCGGTCGCGGTGCAGGTGGAGCGCGATCAGCGTGACGGTCTTGCCGAGTCCCATGTCGTCGGCGAGGCAGCCGCCGAGGCCGAGGGAGGTCATCAGGTCAAGCCAGGCCAGGCCCCGGGCCTGGTAGTCGCGCAGGGTGGCGGCCAGGCCGGGCGGCTGGGGCAGCGGTGCGAGCTCGGCGGTGAGCCGGTCGCGCAGGGCGGCGAGCGCGCCGACGGGGACGGCCTCCACCGGCTCGCCGTCGGCCTCGGCGGTCCCGGTGAGGACGGCGGTCAGCGCGTCCACCGGATCCAGCAGGCCGAGGTCCCGCTTGCGGGCCTTGCGGACGAGCTCGGGGTCGACGCGCACCCACTGGTCGCGCAGCCGGACCACCGGGCGGTGGGCGTCGGCGAGGGCGTCCATCTCGGAGGGGGTGAGCCGGTCGCCGCCGAGGGCGATCTCCCAGGAGAACGCGAAGAGGTGCGCGGCGTCGAAGAAGGCCGTGCCGTCGATGGCGGAGCCGGGGGCCGTGGCCCGGACGGTCGCCGTCGCGGTCAGCGTACGGGCGAGCTCGCGCGGCCAGTGGACGGGGACCCCGGCGGCGGCGAGCCGGGCAGCGGCGGTGCCCAGCAGGTCCTCCAGCTCGGGGTCGGACAGGGCGAGCGCGTCGGGGGCGGGCTGGTCCAGCAGCCGCAGCAGCGGCGGCCAGACGCGGGCCGCCCGGCGCAGGGCGAGGACGGCGTCGATCCGGGCGCGGGGCCCGAACCCGGCGGGCGCGGCACCCGCCCACAGCGCCCCGGCGTCGGTGACGAGCGTCGGGTCGGAAAGGCTGTGCACCTGGACGACGGCGGCTCCGGCCCGGCGGACCTCGGTCTGCGGGGCGTCTTCGGGGCCGGGCCCGGTGTCGTCGAAGAGGCTGAACGTGGACAGGTCCAGCCGCAGCGAGAGCCCCACCCCCGCGTCGGCGCCGTCGGCGATCCGGGCCGCCCAGTCGCGCAGCTCGGGCACCCGCTGCGGCTCCTGCGCCGCGAACGGCAGCCCGGCGGCGACCGGCGCGGCCGGGGTGCGCGGCAGGCAGTCGGCGACGGCGTCGAGGAACGCCCGGACCAGCGCCTCCGGCTCGGGCAGCGACAGGGGGCGGCGGCCGGGCAGCGGCACGGCGTGGCCCTCGGCGGGCAGGGCGGCGGCGACCGCACGCAGCGCCGCGACGTCGTCGGCGGCGAGGGGGCCGGCCCGCCAGGCGGCGGTGTCGTCGGCGGTGAGCCCGGGCAGCAGGCGGCCCCGGGCGGCGAGGGCGAGCGCCTGGGTGGCGGCGGTGGCCCAGGCCCGGGT
>NZ_RPSE01000101.1:0-17357 GCF_003949955.1 Streptomyces sp. WAC05292 | reverse complement strand
CCCCAGCTCCTTCCCCCCTTCCCCCCTTCGCACCGTGAGGACGGACAACGTGAGCGAGCACTTCGTCGGCGCCGGGTGGGCGTTCCCGCTGCGGATCGACCCGGGCGGCGCGATCGCCCTGGCCCGCCGCGACCGCGAGGTCGAGGAGGCCATGCGGCTCGTCCTGGCGACCGCGCCCGGAGAGCGGCCGATGCGTCCGGAGTTCGGGTGCGCGGTGCACGACCTGGTCTTCGCCCCGTCCAACGACGCGACGGCCGGCCGCATCCGGCACGAGGTACGCGCCGCCCTGGACCGCTGGGAGCCGCGCATCGAGGTCCACGACGTGACGGTGACCCCCGCCCCCGACGACCCGGCGGTGCTGCACATCGACGTCCGGTACGCCCTGCGCGGCACCAGCAACCCGCGCAGCCTCGTCTTCCCCTTCTACGTGATCCCGCCCGAGGGCCCCGAGACCGACGAAAGCGAACGACACTGATGGCCCTGCCCGCCCCCCGGCTCGACGACCGGCACTTCCAGCAGTTCGTGGACGACGCCAAGCGGTTCATCCAGCAGCGGTGCCCCGAGTGGAGCGACCACAACGTCTCCGACCCGGGGGTGACCCTCATCGAGGCGGTCGCGCACATGGCCGACCAGCTCGTGTACCGGCTGAACCGGGTCCCGGAGAAGAACCACCTGGCCTTCCTCGACCTGCTCGGCATGACGCTGTTCCCACCGTCCGCGGCCCGTGCCCCGGTGACGTTCTGGCTCGCCGCACCGCAGCCCGAGCCGGTGGTGCTGCCGGCGGGGACGGAGGTGGCGACGGGCCGTACGGAGACCGACGAGGCGGTGGTGTTCGCCACCGACCAGGACCTGGCCCTCGTCCCCTGCGAGCTGGCGCACCTGCTCACCCAGGGCTCGGGCGAGGCGCCCGCCGACCGCACGGACGAGGTGGCGGCCGGCGCCGACGTGCCGGTGTTCGCGGCGGCCCCGCAGCCCGGCGACCTGCTGCTGTTCGGCCTGTCGGCGGCCGTGCCGGCCTGCGCGGCTGTGCTGCGCGTGGACAGCAGGGTCGACGGCGTCGGCGTGGACCCGCGGCAGCCGCCGCTGGTGTGGGAGGCGTGGACCCCGGACGGCTGGGCGCGCTGCGAGGTGTCGTCGGACTCGACGGGCGGCCTGAACCGGCCGGGCGAGGTGGTGCTGCACGTCCCGGCCGGGCACCGGGTGTCGCGGCTGGGCGGGCTGGAGGCGGGCTGGGTGCGGTGCCGGGTGACGGCACCCCTGCCGGGGCAGCCGTTCTACACGTCGTCGCCGACGGTACGGGACGCGGCCGCGTTCACCATCGGGGGGACGGTCGGCGCCACGCACGCGGAAGTGGTGCGCGGCGAACCGCTCGGGGAGGCCGAGGGCGTACCGGGGCAGCGGGTGCGGCTCGCACAGGTGCCGGTCGTCGGCGACGCGGTGGTGGAGGTGTCCGACGGGGAGGGCTGGCAGGCGTGGCGCTGCGTGCCCGACTTCGCCGCGTCCGGGCCGGCGGACCGGCACTTCACCCTCGACGCGACGACCGGCGAGATCGCCTTCGGTCCGGCCGTGCGCGAACCCGACGGCTCACTGCGGCAGTTCGGGGCGGTCCCCGCGAAGGGGGCGGCCCTGCGCGCGGCCCGGTACGCGGTGGGCGGCGGCCGCACGGGGAACGTGGCCCGCGGCGCGATCCAGGTGCTGCGCAGCTCCGTCCCGTACATCGCCCGCGTGGAGAACCGGGAGGCGGCCCGCGGCGGGGTGGACGGGGAGACGGTGGCGGAGGCGCGGGTGCGGGCGCCGATCGCCCTGCGCGCCCAGGAGCGGGCGGTGACGGCGCGGGACTACGAGGAGCTGACCCGGCGGGCCGCGCCGGAGGCGGCCCGCATCCAGTGCCTGGCCGCCGGATCGGACCCGTCGGACGGTGAGAACGCGGTCCGGGTCCTCGTCGTCCCGCAGGCGGTGACCGACCGGGGCGGGCGGCTGCGCTTCGAGCAGCTGGTGCCCGGGGAGGAGCTGCTGGCGCGGATCTCCGCGTTCCTCGACGAGCGGCGGCCGCTGGGCACCCGGCTGGCCGTCGGTCCGCCGTTCTACCAGGGCGTGACGGTGGTGGCGACGGTGCACTGCTACCGGGCCGCGGACGCGGACCGGGTCCGCGAGGAGGCGCTGGACGCGATGTACGCCTACCTCGACCCGCTGACCGGCGGCGCCCACGGCCGGGGGTGGCCGTTCGGCCGGTCGCTGCGCTCGGGCGAGGTGTTCGCGGCGCTGCAGCGCGTACCGGGCGTGGAGCTGGTCGACGAGGTGCTGCTGCATCCCGCGGACCCGCTGACGGGGCGGCGCGGCGACGCCACGGACCGGGTCGACCTCGGGCCGTCGGCGCTGCTCTTCCCGTTCGACCACCGCGTCCGCGTCATCGAGGCCCGGTGAACGGCGGCGCTGCCGCAGGCGGCGCCGGGCGGGCGCCGTCGGCCCGGGGCGCGGTGGAGGGCCTCGCCTCACCGCGCCCGCTGGGCGAGGCCCTGCCGGCCGTGTACGCGGACGACGACCTGGCCCAGCGGTTCGTGACCGGTCTGGACGCCATGCTCGCCCCGGTGTTCAACGCCCTGGACTGTCTGGAGGCGTACTTCGACCCGGCGCTCGCCCCCGCGGACTTCGTCGACTGGCTCGCCGACTGGGTGGGTGCCGAACTCGCCGGCACCGAGCCGCTGGAGGCGCGCCGTGCGGCGGTCGCCGCGGCCGCTTCCCTGCACCGGCTGCGCGGCACCCGCCGCGGCCTGGCGGAGGCGGTGCGGCAGTGCTTCGGGGTGTGGCCGCGGATCACCGAGAGCGGCGGGGCCGCCTGGTCCTCGAAGCCGCTCGGCCCGTTCCCGGGCTCGCCCCGGGCGGCCCTGCACGTCCGCCTGGCCCTGCCGGAACCCGGGCCGGCCGACGTGCACCGGCTGCACGCGGTGGTGGCCGCGGCCCGGCCCGCGCACCTGCCGTTCACCGTGGAGGTGGCGGCGCCGGACGCGCCCGGCGCCGCCGGCCCGACGGCCCCTGCTGTCTGACCCGTACGCTGCGGAAAGGAACCGCCAAGACCATGCCCGAGACCGGGACCTCCCCCTGCCCCGAATGCGCGGCACCGACGCGTACGAGCGGCCAGTCGTTCTGCGATTCCTGCGGCGCGTTCCTGCGCTGGGACGCCGCCGGCACCCCCCGCGGCGGCCGAGCACCCGAACCCGCCCCGGGGGGCGGTGCCGCGGACCCGGCGGAGGCGGAAACGCTGCCGCTGCCCTCGGTGCCGCCGGCGGCCGGCGGCACGGCCCGGCAGGAGGCGGCGGACCCGGCCGCCGACCGGGAGCCGGATGCCGCGGCCGCCTCCGGCCCGCCGGGCGGCGGCGCGCCGGCCCGCGCCGCCGGGCCGGCCGCGGGAGGGCGGCCGACACCGCGGCCGGACACCGACGGCGGGCCGGAAGGCGGGCCGGAAGGCGGCGCTGCCCCCGCCGGGGACGCGCGCGGGCCGTCGGACCGCGCGCCGGAGCCGGACCGGGCGCCGGACCCCGGCACCCGGGGCGGCCGGGACCCGGAACCCGGAGCGGACGGCGGGGGTGCGGACCCGGTGGGCGACGGCGCCTCCCGGCGCAAGGCCGACCCCGAGCCCTCACCCGCACCGCCCGCAGCGGCCACGACCGCCCCCCTGCGGCCGGGCGCACGGTCCGACCCCGAGGCGGCCGCCTCCGCGGCCGCCGCGCGGGCCCTGCTGGTCCCGGTCCCCGCGGCCGAGGCCGCGCCGGACCCCGGCGACGCCCCCGGCACGGTGCTTCCGGGGGTGCCGGAGGCGGCCCGGCCGAGGGTGCGGGCCCCGCAGCCGGCCGACCCGGCCCCGCAGGGACCGCCGTGCCCGGCCTGCGGCGCCCCCAACCCGCCCCGGCGGACGTTCTGCCGCAGCTGCGCGAGCCGGCTGGAGGATGCCCGGCCCGCGTCCGCCGAGGGGCCGTTCGCGGGACAGCGGCCGCGGCTGGACCGGGGCCGGCGCCGCTGGATCGTCCGGGCCCTGGTCGTGACGGGACTCGCCCTGCTCCTCGTCGGCGGCGTGATCGGCGGCCCGCCCGCGGTGCGCGCCGTGCAGGACCACTTCGCCAAGCGGGTCGCCGTCCGCCCGACCGGCTGGAGCGCCTCGCACTCCGGTGCGGGCCACGGGCCGGAGCTGGTCTTCGACAGCTACTCCAACACCTGGTGGGGCACCGGGTACGCGGGCGACTCCAACGGCCAGCACCTCCAGGCCGACTTCGCCCAGCCGGTGGACCTCCTGGCCGTGCTGGTCACGCCGGGCACCTCAAAGCGGCCGGGCCAGGCCGCCGACCAGGCGCGGCCGCAGGAGATCGACCTCGTCGTCACCGACTCCGCGGGCCGGACGAAGACGGTGCACAAGACGCTCGACGACGGCGGGGTGCAGCGGGTCGAGGTGCGCCGCCGGGACGCCGTGTCGGTGCGCATCGTCCTGCGGTCGGCGTACGGCGCCGGGGCGGACCGCCAGGTCGCGGTCGCGGAGGTCGAGTTCTTCGGCCGGTCCCGGACCTGAGGCAGGGCGGGGGGCGGCTCGGTCAGTGCGCGGCCGGGGTCTCCGGTTCGTCGGTCCAGCAGAAGGACTCGACGAGCCAGTCCCCGCCGTCCGCCCTGCCCAGCCGGAACGTCTTGCGGCCCCAGCCGGAGAATGCGGTCCCGGCACGGACGCCCCATTTGGCGTACTCGCCGGTGCGGATGGCGGTGCCGCCCGAGACGAGCGTCGTCGCCCGGGCCTCCGCCTCGGTGAAGTCGGTCAGGTCGGGTCCGTTCAGCAGGGCTTCGCGGGGGGCGATGAAGGATTCCGTGTCCATCCGGTCGACGGAGCCGTCCGCGTTGACCCGCTCGATCACCGCGCCCGGCGCGAGGACGGCCCGTACGCCGTCGAGCGTGACGGGTGCGCCGCCGCGGCGGGTGAACGCGGCGTAGAAAGCGGTCACGGCGGCGTCGACGGCCTGTTCGTCGGCGGACCGCGGGCGCGGACGGCGGTGTTCGGCGGCGAGCACCGCGAAGTGGAGGCGGTCCTGCCAGACGCCCTTGCGGTGGACGTCCTGCCGGGCCACGCCCTCCAGCCGCATGCCGACGCGCCGCATCAGGGCGGCGGAGGCGGTGTTGCGGACGGTGCACACGCCGGTGACGCGGTGCCAGCCGAAGGTGTCGAAGGCGAGGCCGAGGGCGGCCGTGACGGCTTCCGTCGCGATGCCCGTGCCGTGGACCCCGGGGTGGAAGACGAAGCCGATCTCACCGGTCAGCGGTGCCCGCTCGGCGCGCCGGAGGAGCACCTCGCCGACGACGCGGCCCGGCTCGGTCTCGACCGCGAGGCCGAGCCGGTCCCCGGGGGCCGCGAGCGCCTGGCCCGCCGCCAGCCGCTCCAGGGTCTTCCTCGTCTCCTCGCGGGTGTGCGGCTCGTGCGGCAGGTGCCGGGCGATCTCGGGCATCGAGCGGTAGGCGTGGACGGCGTCCAGGTCGTCGGCGCGGACCGGCCGCAGCGCGAGCCTTCCGGTGCGGACGGGGTAGTGGGGCGGTGTCGGCGTACGGCCGGACTGCTCGGTCATCGGGCTCCCCTCACACGGTGGTCGGGCACACTGTGCCACCCGCCCGGTTCCGGTGCGCCGCCGGGGGCGCACCGCGCGTCAGCCGTCGGCCGGGCCGCCTGTGCCTCCGTCGGGGCGGCGGCTCGCGGCGATCAGCACGGCGAGCGCGAGGAACAGCGCCGACCACAGGGCCGGCACCAACGGCGTTGCCGTGCCCTCCACTTCGGGCGCGACGCGGCGCAGCGGGTCGAACGAGACGCGGACCTCCTCTCCCGCGGGGGCGGCGATCATGTCGTCCTCCAGGACGTCGGGGTAGCCGCCGGGGCAGTCGAGGGTCAGCCGGTGGAGGGTCCTGGGCCGCGGGGCACCCTCCCCGAAGGAGTCCTGTGGCGTCGAGTCGACGGACCGGACGGTGCAGACGGCGGTCCGGGGGCGGGCCGCCGCCCGGTCGGCGGCGGTCACCGCGGCCAGCATCGCCAGGGCCAGGAGCAGGCTGCCGAAGACACCGCGGGCCCCGCCGACCAGGAGCAGGTGCGCGCCGGCGACGGCGGCCCCGAGGACGGCTCCGCCCGCGAGGGCGAGCGTCCCGGAGGGGGCCGCCTCCGCCGAGAAGCACCAGTGGGCCCACCCGTACAGGGCGGCGGGCCCGGCCGCGCAGGTGGCGAGACCCGCCCACCGCCGCGCGGAGCCGCCGCGCCGATCCTCCGCCATCCCGACCACCCCTCCCGGGAGGACGCGGCCGCCGGGCCGCCGGTTGCCTCCGGCGCGGGGCTTCCGCCTGCCGACCTGACAACTCCGCCGCCGATCCTGCGGCGGACCCGCCGGCCGACCGTAGGTTCTGGCCGCGGCGCTCCACCGTGGCGCGCCCGGACGAGGGGGCGACGGATGATCCGACAGCAGGCCGGTCCCGCGGCTTTGGCCGAGGCGGACCTGGCGGCGCTCGGGAGCGCCGCGGAGCTCGTCCGCACCTCGGGCACGGTCTCCCGGATGCTCCGCACGCTGGCGCCCGCCCTCGGCGAGGCCGAGCGGGAGTCCCTCGCCGCCTGGTGCGTGCCCGCGCACGCCGCCGTCCTCGTCTTCCCCACCGCCCCCGGCGGGTTGGCGGAGGCCCTGGCCGGGCTGGGGCTGGCGGTCTCCGGGCCGCCGACGCCCAGCACCGTCGTGCGGGACCGGCTGCGCGCCCGCTACGGGATCCGCCCGGAAGCGCTGGAGGTGTCCATCGTGCGGGCCGCCGTTCCCACCGAGGACGGGGGGCTCGGCGAGATCGAGGTGTTCTCCCTGCCCGTGCCGCAGGCCGCCGGCCCCGGCCCGGTACCCGTCGCCGGCGGCCGCGCCGCCGGCGGGTCCGGCGCGGAGACCGGCGCGGAGACCGGCGCGTGCCTGCACCACCTGGTGCGGCGCGAACGCGCGGAGCGCAACGAGGCGCACGTCGCGTTCCGCGTCACCGACGCCGACGAGGTCGTCTTCGCGGGTCTGCGGTTCCTGCTCGTGGAGCGGGCGGGGATGCGGCCCGACGGGGGCGGCTACAACCCGCACGAGGACGTCACGGTGCTGTACTTCCGCTCCGCCGCCCCCGCCGGCACCCCGTACGCGCGGCTGGAGCTGCTGATGCCGGGCCACCGCACGTCCGCGCTGGCCGCGCACCGCCTGGTCGAGCGGGACGAGCCGGGCAGGACGCTGCTGGAGCTGATGACGGGCGCCTGGCGGACCCAGGCCATCGCCGTGGCCGCCGAGTTGGGGGTCTTCGACGCGCTGTCCCCCGACGGGGGCGGCCCCGCCCCCGTCGCCGACCTCGCGGCCCGCGTAGGAGCCGACCCGGACGGCCTCGACCGGCTCCTGCGCTACCTCGCCACGCTCGGACTGCTCGCGGGACCATACGGGCCGGGCGCCGACACGTACGCGCCGACCGGCCTCGGCGAGCTGCTCCGCACCGACGCGCCGCACTCGATGCGGCCGCTGGCCCTGATGTACGGCGGCCCGTTCTACGAGTCGTTCGGGCAGCTGCTGTACGCGGTGCGCACCGGCGGCGACGCCTTCGCGCACCACTTCGGCGCCCACCACTTCCCCTACTTCGCCGAGCACCCCCCGTGGGACACCGCCTTCGACCGGTCGATGCAGGCCAGTTCGCTGATGTTCGGCCCGATTCCGGCGGTCGTGGACCGGCCCGGTGTGGACGTCGTCGTCGACGTGGCCGGCGGCAACGGCGAGCTGATGAAGCAGATCCTCACCGCCGCCCCGCGGCTGCGGGGCGTCCTGCTGGAGCGGGAGCACGTGGTGGCCGCGGCCCGCGGCCGGCTCGGCGAGGCGGGCGTCGCCGACCGCTGCACGTTCCGCGTCGGCGACTTCACCGAGGCCGTGCCGGGCGGCGGCGACGTGTACGTGCTGTCGCGGGTGCTGCACGACTGGGACGACCGCGGCTGCGCCGACATCCTGCGGCGCTGCGCCGAGGCGATGCCCGAGGAGGCCGAACTGCTCGTCGTCGAAAGGCTCCTGCCGCCGGACGGCGGGAACTCCCTGGCGGTCGCCTGGAATGTGCACATGCTGTGCAACGTCGGCGGCCGCGAACGGACCCTGGAGCACTACCGGCGCCTGCTCGCCGAGGCCGGGTTCGACCTCGTGGAGACCGCGCCGCTGCCGCTCGACGGCTCCCTGCTGCGGGCGCGCCGCAAGGGCGCCGCCGCCCCCGCCCTCCCCGTCCCCTCCCGTTCGGAGCTCGCGTAGATGGCCGTCCACGTGCACGACTACCTGACCACCCCCGGGCCGGCGGACCCCGGCGGCGCCTGGACGACGCCCCGGCCCACCCTGCCCGATGTGTTCGCCGCAGCCGTCGCGGCCGGCGGCGGGCGGACCGCCGTGGTGGACGCGGGCGGCGCCCGGTCCTGGCAGGCGTGGCGGGCGGACGCAGACGCCTTCGGGCGGGCCCTGCAGGACCTCGGGGTGCGCCCCGGCGACGTGGTGGCGGCGCAGCTGCCGAACTCCTGGGAGTTCCTCGTGGCGCACGTCGCGGTCGCCGCCGTCGGGGCGGTGCTGCTGCCGCTGCACAGCACGCTCGGCACCCGCGAGACGGGCTCGCTGCTGGAGCGGACCGCGGCGCGGGCGCTGCTGCTGCCGGCGGCCGCGGAGCCGCCGGCGCGGTCGGACCTGCCCGCGCTGGAGTTCGTCATCCCGGTCGGCCCGGGCGGGGACGCCGCGGTACCGGACGGCGCCGCCTCGGATGCCGCGGATGCCGCGGATTCGTACGAGGCCCTCGTACGGGCGCGGCGCGGGCTCGCCCCGCAGCCCGTGCCGGTCACCGCCGACATGCCTCTGGTCCTGATGCCCTCGTCCGGCACCACCTCCGCCCGCCCGAAGATCTGCATCCACACCCACGGCGGGCTCCTCGGCAACGCGGTCACGGCCGCCCGCGAGGGCGGCACCACCTCCGGGGACACCCTGCTCAGCGGCAGTCCCTTCACCCACCTCTTCGGGCTGTTCTCCGTCCACCTCTCGCTCGTCGCCGCGGCCCGGCAGGCGGTGCTGCCCCGCTGGGACACCGGGGCGGTCCGGCAGCTGGCGGCGGCGAGCCGGGCGAGCGTCCTGTTCGCCGTGCCCGCCCAACTCCGCGACCTCGTCGAGTCGCCCGACCCCGTCGCGCGGTTCCGCGAGGTCCGCACCGGCGGCGCGGCCGTGCCCGCGTCGCTGGTGGCGGGCGTGCGCAGCGCCCTGGGCGCGGCGACCGTCGTGCAGTGGGGCATGTCCGAGGTCGGTGCCGGCCTGAGCACGGCGCCCGACGACCCGGTCGGGGTCGCCGCCCGCAGCATCGGCCGGCCCGTCGGCGAGGGCCGGGTGCGGGTGGTCGGCGAGGACGGCCGCCCCTGCCCGGTCGGGGAGACGGGCGCGCTCGAGTTCCACGGCCCGTCCCTGTTCCGCGGCTACCTCGCCGACCCGGAGGCGACCGGGGAGGCGATGACCCCGGACGGCTGGCTGCGCACCGGCGACCTGGCGTGCCGGTACGAGGACGGCACCATCGGCTACCGCGGCCGGCAGGCGGAGCGGATCAACGTGGGCGGGCTGAAGTTCACCGCCTCCGAGATCGAGGCGCTCCTCGCCGATCTGCCGCAGCTCGCCAACGCGGCGGTCGCCGCCCGGCCCGACGACCGGCTCGGCGAGTACCCGGTGCTGCTGGCCCAGTTGCGGACCGGGGCCCGGCTCACGCTGGAGGACGTACGGGCGCACCTCGCGGCCAAGGGGGTGGCCGCCTACAAGTGGCCGCTGGAGCTGGTGACGGTGGCGGAGGTGCCGGTCACCCCGACCCGGAAGGTCGCCCGCGGGCGGCTCGCGGCCCTGCTGGCGCTGCCCGCGCGCAAGACCGTGGCCGCCTGGGCGCAGCAGGCCGCCCTGCTGCCGGAGCGCGAGGCGCTGGACGCGGCGCTGGCGCTCGTACGGGAGCTGGCGGCCGAGGTCGGCGGAGCCGCTCTCGGCGCCGGCGACGGCGGCCGGAGCTTCCGCTCGGCCGGACTGGACTCGCTCGGCGCGGTGCGGCTGGCCTCCGGCCTGGGGGCGCGCACCGGGCTGGCCCTCTCGACGACGGCAGTGTTCGACCACCCGACGCCGGAACAGCTCGCCCGGCACCTGGTCGCCCTCGCCGCGGGCGCCGCCGACGGCCCGGGCGGCGCGGCCGCGGACACGGCGCGCCGCGCCCCCACCGCCGGCCGGGGAGGCGGCGACGACGACCCGATCGCGGTGGTCGGCATCGGCTGCCGCTTCCCCGGCGGCATCGCCTCGCCCGAGGACCTGTGGCGGCTGCTCGCCGAAGGCGGCGAGACGGTGGGCCCGTTCCCCGCGGACCGCGGCTGGGACCTCGAACGCCTTCACCACCCCGACCGCGGCCGCGCGGGCACCTCGTACGTCCGCCACGGCGGCTTCCTGGACGGCGCGGCCGACTTCGACGCCGCCTTCTTCGGGCTCTCCCCCCGCGAGGCCCGGGCCATGGATCCCCAGCAGCGGCTGCTCCTGGAGACGGCCTGGGAGGCGCTGGAACGGGCCGGGATCCCCCCGACCGCGCTGCGCGGCACCGCTGCCGGGGTCTTCGTCGGCCTGATGTCCTCCGACTACGCGCCGCGCCTGGAGGAGGCGCCCGAGCTGCACGACGGGCTGCTGCTCACCGGCAACGCCTCCAGCGTGGCCGCGGGCCGGATCTCCTACACCCTCGGGCTGACCGGTCCCGCGCTCACCGTGGACACCGCCTGCTCCTCCTCCCTGGTGGCCCTGCACCTGGCCCGGCAGGCGCTGCTGCGCGGCGAGTGCACGGTGGCCCTGGCCGGCGGGGCGACCGTGATGTCGACGCCGGCGTCGTTCGTGGACTTCAGCCGGCAGGGCGCCCTCTCGCCGGACGGCCGCTGCCGGGCGTTCTCCGCCGCGGCGGACGGGGCCGGCTGGTCGGAGGGCGCGGGCGTCCTCGTCCTGGAGCGGCTGTCGGCGGCGCGCCGGGCCGGGCGGCCGGTCCTGGCCGTGCTGTCCGGCTCGGCGGTCAACCAGGACGGCGCCAGCAACGGGCTGACCGCGCCGAGCGGCCCGGCCCAGCGGGAGGTGGTCCGCCTGGCGCTCGCCGACGCCTGCCTGGAACCGGGCGATGTCGACCTGGTCGAGGCGCACGGCACCGGCACCCCGCTGGGCGACCGGATCGAAGCGGAGGCGCTGCTGGACTCGTACGGGCGGGGCCGCGCCGCCGACCGGCCGGTGTGGCTGGGCTCGCTCAAGTCGAACATCGGGCACACGCAGGCCGCGGCGGGCGTGGCCGGGGTGATCAAGGCCGTACTGGCGCTGCGGCACGGCGAGATGCCCCGCTCGCTGCACGCCGCGGAGCCGACGCCGCACGTCGGCTGGGCTGCGGGCGGGGTGCGGCTGCTCGACGCGCCCCGGCCGTGGCCGCGCCGCGGGGGCGGGCGCCGCCGGGCCGCGGGCGTCTCCGCCTTCGGCATCAGCGGCACCAACGCCCATGTCCTCGTCCAGGACCCGCCGCCGGCCGAGGACGAGCCCCGCACCGGCGGCACGCATGCCGGGCCGGAGCCGGCCGCGGCCGTGCCGTGGGTGCTGGCGGCGAAGGACCGGCCCGGCTTGCGGGAACTCGCGGCGCGCCTCGACCGGTCGGCGGCCGGCGCCGCACCCGCGGACGTGGCCCGGGCGCTGGTCGTGCACCGGGCCCCCGGCGACCGCGCCTTCCCGCGGCGCGCCGTCGTCGTCGGCGACGGCGCCGACGCGCTCCGCGCCGGGCTCGCGGACCTGGCCGCCGGCCGGGAGAACCCGCACGTCGTCACCGGGGCGCCGCCCGCTGCCGGACCCGGCCGGACGGTGTTCGTCTTCCCCGGGCAGGGCGCCCAGTGGGAGGCGATGGGGGCCGCGCTGCTGCGCGAGTCCCCGGTGTTCGCGGAGGCCGTGCGGGCCTGCGACGCCGCGTTAGCACCCCACCTGGACTGGTCGGTGGCGGCCGTGCTGCGCGGCGAGGCCGGCACGCCGCCGGCGGACCGCGTCGACGTGGCGCAGACCGCGCTGTTCACGATGATGGTGTCGCTGGCGGCGCTGTGGCGGTCGCTCGGCGTCGAGCCGGACGCCGTGGTCGGGCACTCGCAGGGCGAGATCGCCGCCGCGTACACCGCCGGGGCGCTGACCCTGCCGGACGCGGCGCGGATCGTCGCCCTCCGTTCGCGGGCGGTGCGCCGGCTGCCTCCCGGGGCGATGGCGGCCGTGTCGCTTCCGGCCCGGGAGCTCGCGGCCCGCCTGGCGGGCCGGGGCGGGCCGCCGCTGGCGGTCGCCGCGGAGAACGCGCCGGACGCCTCGGTGGTCGCCGGGGAGCCCTCCGCCGTCGACGGGCTGCTGGCGGAGCTCTCCGCGGAGGGGGTGCGGGGGCGGCGCGTGGCGGTGGACTACGCCTCGCACTGCGCGGCCGTGGAACCGCTCCGGGCGGAGCTGGCGGAGGGCCTGGCCGGCCTCGCCCCGCGGCCGGTGTCGACGCCGTTCTGGTCGACGGCGGGCGGCGGCCGGATCAACGGGCCGGAGCTCACCGCCGACTACTGGTACGGGAACCTGCGCAACCCGGTCGCGTTCGCCCCTGCCGTCGCGTCCCTGCTGGAGTCGGGGTTCGGTACGTTCGTGGAGGTGAGCCCGCACCCGGTGCTCACGTACGCGGTGCAGGGGACGGCCGAGCGGGCGGGCGCGGACGTGCTCGCCGCGGGCAGCCTGCGGCGCGGCGACGGCGGGCTCGGACGGTTCCTGCTGTCGGCGGCCGAGGTGTACGCCCACGGCGCGGCGGTGGACTGGGCGGCAGTGTGCGGCGGCCGCCGGCCGGGGCCGGTCGAGGCGCTCCCGACGTACCCGTTCCAGCGCCGGCGGTACTGGCAGGCGGCTCGGGGGCCGGTCGGCGCGGCGGCCGGACGGCCGCCCGCGCAGGGCTCCGGGCTGCCGGACGGCCCGGAGCCGGCCCCGGCGGCCGCGGGTGCGGCGGTCGGTCCCCGCAGCGACGCCGAACTGCTGGCCCTGGTGAGGGAGTCGGCGGCGGCCGTGCTGGGGCACGCCGGCGCGGACGCCGTGGACCCCGACCGGCCGTTCCTGGAGCTCGGGGCCGGTTCGCTGGCCGCGGTGGAGCTGCGCGGGCGGCTGGCGCGGGCGCTGGACCTGTCCCTGCCGTCGACCGTGGCCTTCGACCATCCGACGGCCCGCGCCCTCGCCGCCCACCTGGGCGAGCGCCTGGAGCACTCCCGGCCGCGGGACGGCGCCGCCGCGGGGCCAAAGTCGCGGCCCGCCCCGGACCGGGCCGGCGGCCGGGCGCCCGCCGGGTCCGCGGGGGCGACGGCGGAGACAGCGCTGCCGGCGGCCCTGCCCGACGGGCTGTCCGCGCTGTTCCGGCAGGCCAGCGCGGCGGGCCGCGGGGCGGTCGCCGCGGATGTGCTGTCGGAGGCCTCGCTGCTGCGGCCGTCGTTCACGGCGGCGGAGGCCGCCGGCCGGGCGCAGGACCCCGTACGGCTGGCGGGCGGCCCCGGCGGGCCCGCCCTGGTGTGCCTGCCGTCGCTGGTGCCGACGGGAGGGCCGCACGAATACGCCCGGCTCGCCGCCGCGTTCGCGGGGCGCCGGACGGTACTGGCCCTGCCGCAGCCCGGGTTCGGGCCGGGCGAGGCGCTGCCCGCGGACCTGCCGGCCCTGGTCGGGGCACACGTCGCGGCGCTGGGGCGGCGTACGGGCGAGGGGCCGGTGCTGCTGTGCGGGCACTCGTCGGGCGGGTGGACCGCCTGGGCCGTCGCCGCGCGCCTCGCCCGGGAGGGCCGCCCGGCGGCCGGGATCGTCCTGCTCGACACGCCCTGGTACGGGGGCGCGGTGCCGCCGGAGGACCTCTCGCTCGTGCTGGCCGTCGCGGAGCGGCGGCGCCGGGAGGCGGGCGACACCGGCGCCATCGGCACCCACCGGCTCACGGCGACCGGCGGCTACCTGCGCGTCCTGCGCGGCTGGCGGCCGGAACCGCTCGGCGCCCCGGTGCTGCTCGTACGGGCCCGCGAGCCGATCGGACCGCCGGCGCCGTGGCGGCATCCGCACACGGCGGCCGAGGTGGCCGGGGACCACTTCACGATGATGGAGGCTCATGCCGGGGAGATCGCCGCGGCCGTCGAGTCCTGGCTCGCCGGAAGCCGCAGCGCCGCCGGACCGCCCTCCCCCGCCCGCCCGGACCCGGCCCCGGCCGGAGGCACCGCCTCCGGCGCCCGCGGCCGGGACGTCCCGCAGCACAGCCGAGCCGATGAGGAGACGGCCCCGTGACCGACCCCGACCTGCCCAAGCTGTTCGAGGACCCGGTCTTCGACGACCGGGCCGCCGATCCGGCCCGGCCGTGGACGACGACGTACCGGCGGGTGGCCCATCTGGGCGCCCGGACCGGCTCGGCCGCACCGCTCCTCGCCGGCGGGCCGGCGGACCGGCAGCGCCTGCGCGACCTGCTCGAGTTGACGGCGATGGCCGATCCGGCCGCCTTCCACGTGCTGTTCCTGCACCAGTGCATGGCGACCGGGGCGGCGCTCGACTTCGGGGCGGCCCCCGAGGACGTCGCGGCGCTCGCCTCCGGGCGGGCCGTCGGGGCGGCGCTGATGACGGAGGTCGGCCTCGGCAACAGCAGCGCCGCCGTGCGGACCGAGGCCGTGTACGACCCGGTGGCCCGCGAGTTCGTGCTGACGACGCCGGACGCCGCCGCGGCCAAGTACCCGCCGAACGTGGGGATGCCGGGCCTGCCCCGCCTGGCGGTGGTCGGCGCCCGACTGCTCGTGGCCGGCGTCGACCGCGGCACGTGCCTGTTCCTGGTGCCCCTGCACGACGGGGACGGCGCATCGGGCGTCACCGTGGCGCCGCGGCCCCGGACGTCGCTGCTTCCGCTGGACTACGCGGCCGTACGGTTCGACGGCGTACGGGTCCCCTACCGCAGGTGGCTCGCCGACGGGGCCTCGATCTCCGGGTCGGGCGCCTTCCACGACCCCCTCGGCGACCCGCGGCTGCGGACGGCGCGCAGCGTCGGCTGGGCGCGCTTCGCCTGGGGTGCGGTTACGGCCGGCCTGGCCGCGGCGGCCCGCGCGGCCGTCGCGATCGCCCTGCCGCACGCGGGACGCCGGGCCACCGTGGACCGGTGGGGTGTGCGGGCGGCGGCGCTGACGCGCCCCAACCAGCAGCGGCTGCTGTTCGGGGCGGCGGCACGGGCCCTGGCGGCGACGGAGTTCGCGCGGGGGATCACGGACACGGCGTGGCGGCTGGCACCGGGCGGCGGCCGCGGCACCGGTCTGCCGGCGCGGACGATGGGCGAGCTCGCGCTGGTGAAGACGGCGGTGGACGCGCTGGCCGACGAGGCCGTGGCCCGCTGCCGGTCTGCGTGCGGGGCTGCCGGCTTCTTCTCGGAGAACCGGCTGGTGGACTACCAGGCGCTGACCGCCGCCTTCCACGCGGCGGGCGGGGACAACCAGTTGATGCTGCTCGACGCCGCGTGGCGGATGGCGACCGGCGACGACTACACGCCTCCCCCGGCCGGCCCGGGGCCCGCGGCGGCGGCCGGATCGGAACCGGACTGGCCGCTGCTGCTGGCGGCCCGGGAGCGCGCCCTGTACACGCGCCTGACGTCCGGACTGGCCGCGGCGTCGGCCGGCGGGCTGGACCCGTCGGCGGCGTGGCACGAACGGCTCGGCCTCGCGGAGGAGTTCGCGCACGCGCACCGGACCCGTGTGGCGGTGGAGGCGGTGGCCGCCCGCTGGCGGCGGCCCGGCCCCTCCGGTGGGTCCGGGGAGCAGGCGGTGCTGCCGGACCTCTTCCGCCTGCTGGCGGTGGAGGCGGTGCTGCCGCACGCCGACTGGTACGCGGCCCGCGGCCTGCTGTCCGGTGCGGCCGCGGAGGCGCTGGACGCGGACCTCACCGCGGTGTGCCGCCGGCTGCTGCCGCAGGCGGAGTCGGTGGCGGGGCTGCTGGAGGTGCCGGCCGCGGTGGTGAGGGGTCCGCTCGGGGGCCGGGACTACGTACGGGACCTGACGTCGTGAGGCCGGTGTCACGCCGTCATCACGAAGTGCCACTACTCTTCGTGTTTATCTTGCGCCATTCCGGTTACACCAGCAGGTGACGGACAATCAGCTTCCGACGGAAGGCAGGAACATGACCCTTGTCACCGCGCTCATCCTCGTCGCGGTCCTCGGCAGCATCGCCCTCCTCGCCCTGGCCCCGGCGGCACCCTCCGGCGACGACACGGCCCGCGAGGAGGGCCGCAAGGACACCCCGCGGCTGAAGACCGTCCCCGGCCAGCGGAGCGCCCGCCACCACACCGGCTGACCGTACCCCGCGGATGCCCGCAAGGACTCCGCGCAAACGTGGCGGAGCCCGGGAGCGGACCCAGCTCCCGGGCTCCTGTGTGCCACCCAATTGCGCACACCGGCGGCGTTTAAGAGTGCGGATCATTCTGAAGCCGACGTGTTCTGCCTTTGAACTACCGTGCCACGCAAGAGGCACAGGGTGGACTTGAACCACCATCCGTCAGTGATCGTCCGCACCCGGTCGATCCGGTGTTCGGCGGCGAATACTGAGACTGGAGCGAGAATCTGAGATTGACGGGGCCGCCTCTGCCCTTGGGCCACCCCGGCACGTGAGCCGGGGGGAGGATTCGAACCTCCACGTTGACACCCCGAAGTCAGTTTCGACTTCAGTTTCAGCCTGCGCTTTCGCGCACCCTCCCGCTCGAAGGAGGGAGATCGGAAGACTACCCGAACAGGTAGCCGAACACGGCGTCGCCGACGCGCTGGTCGGCGACCTCGACGCCGTTGGCCTCCTCGCGGGCGAACTTGACGGCCTGCTGGAGCTTCTCGACGCGGTCGAGGAGCTCGTTCACGCGGCGGGCCGGCAGCGCTCCGGAGAACTTCACGGTCGTCCAGTAGCCGACCGGGACGTCCTCGTAGTACACCTCCACCTGGGCGGGGTGCTTGTCCGTGGCCTCCGCCTTGACGTGGTTGCGCGGCACCTTCTTGGTGCGGATGGTGCGCACCGGCTCCGTCTTCCAGGAGTCCGTCGACGGGTCGAGGGTCCAGGACTCCGAGGCGTCCAGCACCGGGAGTTTGCGGACGAAGGTGTGCAGGTCGGTGAGCTGCTTCTCGAGGAAGAGCAGGTACGGCACGGGCACCTGCGGCAGCAGGACCCTTCCGTCGACCACGACGTCGGCGGCTGCGGTGCGGTTGGCCCAGTCCTTCGTCGCGGTGACGTCGAAGAGCCGGGTCAGCGTCGCCGCGGTGGCGCGCAGGACGTCCTCCG
>NZ_RPSE01000100.1:0-17425 GCF_003949955.1 Streptomyces sp. WAC05292 | reverse complement strand
TTCGAATGGGTGGCCGAAACCAGTCCCTGGCTGCGCGCCGCCGCGGAGGAGGCCGGGCTGCGGGTCCACGCGCATCCCCTGATGGTGCTGGAGCAGTCCGCTCCGGCCGGGCCTGCGCCCCCCGGCGAGTTCCGGACGAGCCACATCCCCGGCGCCTACAACGTCCCCCTGGACACCCTTCGCGAGCACCGCGCCGAACTCCTGGCCCACCTCGACGAGGACGTCGTCCTCGTCTGCCGCTCCGGCGCCCGCGCCGCCCAGGCCGAACAGGCCCTCGCCGAGGCGGGCCTGCCCAACCTGCGCGTCCTCGACGGCGGCATGACGGCCTGGGAAGCCTCCGGCGCCCCCGTCAACCGGGGTGAGGCACGCTGGGAGCTGGAGCGGCAGGTCCGCCTCATCGCCGGAACCGTCGTCCTCGTCACCGGCGTCGTGGGCGTGTTCGTGCCGGGAGCACACCTGATCGGCACCGCGATCGGCGCCGGGCTCACCTTCGCCGCGCTCAGCAACACCTGCGCCATGGGCATGATGCTGGCCAAGCTGCCCTACAACCGGGGCCCGCGCACGGACATCCGCGCCGTCATCGCGTCCCTGCGGGAACGGGCATGATCACGCTGGTCCTCGCGGCGTCCGTCCTCATCGGCGTCAGCCTCGGCATCCTCGGCACGCCCGTGCGCCCTATACCCTAAGGGGTATCCTGCCGGCAAGGAGCCGGCGAGAAGGAGGAACCCGGTGAAGGTGGAAGAAGAGGCGGCGACCGCGGTTCTCAACCGGCTGCGGCGCGCCCAGGGCCAGCTCGCGGGCGTCATCGCCATGATCGAGGCCGGCCGCGACTGCAAGGACGTCGTCACCCAGCTCGCAGCGGTCTCCCGCGCCCTCGACCGGGCCGGCTTCAAGATCGTCGCCAGTGGCATGCGGCAGTGCCTCGCCGAGAGCGAGGAAGGCACGCCCCCGATGAGCGAACAGGAGCTGGAGAAGCTCTTCCTCACCCTGGCGTGACACCCGGAGCCGGGCGGCCGCGGCACTCGGTCCGCGCACCACTCCCCCGCCGGACGCCGGGCGGGCCGTCGCGCCCATGGCGGTGACCACCACTGGACGGTCGCACGCAGTGGCGGTCCACACCATGGGGCAAGCCGGGATCCTTCCCTACCGTTTCCGGCCATGACGAACACATTCCCCGCCCCGGTCCCCCTGCCGCCGCCCTCCGCCGCGGTGGACCTGGGCGGGCGGACGGCGCTGGTGACCGGTGGCGGCGGCGGCATCGGCCGGGCCTGCGCGCTCGCCCTGCGGCAGGCGGGCGCCGCGGTGCACGTCGTCGACCGGGACGGCGCTGCGGCCGAGGCGGTCGCGGAAGCCGTCGGCGGCGAGGCGCACGTGGTCGATCTCGCGGACGGCGCGGCAATCGACCTCCTGCCGTCGGCGGTCGACATCCTGGTCAACAACGCCGGCCTCCAACACGTGGCGCCGCTCGCCGAGTTCCCGCCGGAGCGCTTCGAGCTGATCCAGAAGGTGATGGTCACCGCACCGTTCCTGCTGATGCGCCGGGTCGTGCCGCACATGTACGCACGGGGCTGGGGCCGGATCGTGAACATCTCCAGCGTCCACGGACTGCGCGCCAGCGCCTACAAGTCCGCCTACGTCGCCGCCAAGCACGCCCTGGAGGGGCTGAGCAAGGTCGCCGCGATCGAGGGCGCCCCGCACGGGGTGACCAGCAACTGCGTCAGCCCCGGCTATGTCCGCACCCCGCTCGTCGAGGGCCAGGTCCGCGACCAGGCCGCCGCCCACGGGATCAGCGAGGGCGACGTGCTCAGCGGCGTCCTGCTGGCCCGCTCGCCGGTCAAGCGGCTCCTGGAGCCCGAGGAGGTCGCCGCCGCGGCCCTGTGGCTGTGCGGCCCCCATGCCGGCTGCCTGACCGGCGCGTCCCTCCCGCTCGACGGCGGCTGGACCGCCGGCTGACCTCCCGCACCCCACCGGTGCGCCACGCCCCCGCGCCCCGCACTCCCGCACGCCCGCACGCCCGCACCGCCGCACCCCCGCGTACCCGTACACCCCCGTGTCACCCTGTCCCTGTTCGTCCGCGAGAACCCGGTGAATCCATGCCTGACACCGCCACCACGCACAGAGGCGGCATCGGCCGCATCGTCGGCGCAAGCCTGATCGGCACCACCATCGAGTGGTACGACTTCTTCCTCTACGGCTCCGCCGCCGCACTCGTCTTCAACACGCTGTTCTTCCCCACCACCGACCCGCTCGTGGGCACCCTGATCGCCTTCGTCACCTACGCGATCGGCTTCGTGGCCCGCCCCCTGGGCGGCATCGTCTTCGGCCATTTCGGCGACAGGGTGGGCCGGAAGAAACTGCTGGTGATCAGCCTCCTGATGATGGGCGGCGCCACCTTCGCCATGGGCCTGCTGCCCACCTACGAAACCATCGGCGTCGGGGCACCGATCCTGCTGACCGTACTGCGCCTGGTCCAGGGCTTCGCGCTGGGCGGCGAGTGGGGCGGCGCCGTCCTCATCGTCTCCGAGCACGGCGGGGACGAGCACCGCGGCTTCTGGGCGTCCTGGCCGCAGGCCGGAGCCCCCGGCGGCAACCTGCTCGCCACCGGCGTCCTGGCCCTGCTGGCCGCCGTCCAGTCGGACGCCGCCTTCCAGTCCTGGGGCTGGCGCGTCCCGTTCCTGCTCTCCGGGCTCCTGGTGGGCATCGGGCTGTGGATCCGCGTCTCGGTCTCGGAGTCCCCGGTCTTCCTCGAAGCCCAGGCCAAGGCCGAGGCGGAGGCCGCCCGGGGCGTGAAGCAGAAGGCCCCGGTCGTCCAGGTGTTCCGGCGCCACCGGCGCGAGGTGCTGTCGGCGATCGGCACCCGTTTCGGCGAGAACATCTCGTACTACATCCTCACCTCCTTCCTCCTCGTGTACGCCACCGTGCACCTCGGGCTCGCCAAGAGCACCGCTCTGAACGCGGTCCTGATCGGCTCCGCCGTCCACTTCGCCACCATCCCCCTGTGGGGAGTGCTCTCCGACCGCGTCGGACGCCGGCCCGTCACGCTGATCGGCTCCGTCGGCATGGCCGCCTGGGCGTTCGTCTTCTTCGGCCTCGTCGACTCCGGGTCGCCCGCCGTGATCACGCTGGCCGTGACCGCCGGCCTGCTGCTGCACGGAGCAATGTACGGGCCGCAGGCCGCGTTCATCTCCGAGATGTTCGACACCAGGGTCCGCTACTCCGGTGCCTCCATGGGCTCCCAGATCGCCTCGATCATCGCGGGCGCGCTCGCCCCGATCATCGCCATCGAACTCCTCAAGGACCACGGCTCCTCCCTCCCCGTCAGCGTCTACCTCTGCGCGGCGGCCGTGGTCACCACCGTCACCGTGGCGCTCACCCGGGAGACCCGGGGCCGCGATCTCCGCCGCTCCCGCGACGAGGAGGAGGCGGCGGCCCCGGCCGCACCGGCGGCGGTCTCCGGCGGAGGGCGGGGGTAGCGTCGGCCTTCGCCGGCCGTCCCGGTCGGCCGTCGTCGCGGACGGACGCGGCAGACCGGGCACCGACCGCACCATCCGCTCCCAGGCCGCGAGGAGGCCCCATGACCGCCGGCCGTCGCAGTGACGCCCGGTTGCCCGCATCCGCCCGGGCGGCCCGCCGCATGCTGGACCTCCTCGCCGCCGACGCCCCCACCGAGGAACTGGCGGCGCAGCCCGCGCGCCTGCGGGCCGAGGGAGCCGGACCGGCGGAAGACGCGTGGATCGAGGAGACCACCGAGGTCGCCCTGTCGGTGCGGCGGGTACTCGACCAGCACCGGCGCCGCGAGGCCGAGCTGGTGGCCCTGTTCGACACCGCGGGCGACCTGGCCGCCCTGCGCGACCTCGACGCCGTGCTGCGCGCCATCGTCCGCCGGGCCAGAACCCTCCTCGGCGCCGACGTGGCCTACCTCACCCTCCACGACCCGGCCGCGCACGACACCTTCATGCGCGTCACCGACGGATCCGTCTCCGCGGCCTTCCAGCAGCTCCGCCTCGGCATGGGGGAAGGCCTGGGCGGCCTCGTCGCGCAGACCTCCCGCCCCTACGCCAGCATCGACTACCGCACCGACCGGCGCTTCCGGCACACCGAGGCGATCGACGACGGTGTGGCCGAGGAGGGGCTGCGCGGAATCCTCGGGGTACCGCTGCGGCTCGGCGAGGAGATCATCGGCGTGCTGTTCGCGGCGGACCGCACGCCACGCGAGTTCACCCCCGACGCCATTGCCCTCCTCGCCTCACTCGCCGACCACGCCGCCGTCGCCATCGACGGCGCCCGCCTCCTCGAGGAGACCCGCAACACGCTCGTCCGGCTCGAAGCCGCCAACGCCACGGCCCGCGCGCACAGCGAGACCCTGCACCAGGCCTCCGACGCCCACGACCGCCTCAGCAGGCTGGTGCTGCGCGGCGCGGGAGTGGACGAGGTGGCGGCCGAGATCGCGGCGCTTCTCGGTGGCGGGGTGGCCGTCCACGACACCGACGGCAGTGAGTTGGCCCGAGCCGGCACCGAACCGTTCACCCCCTCTCCCGAGAGCCTCGCCGCCTCCCGCGCCGAAGGGCGTGCGGTCCACGCCGGCGGCGTCTGGACCTGCGCCGTCCTCGCCGGATCCGAGCCCCTGGGAAGCATCATCCTCACCGGCCCCACGGACCTGCCGGAGGCCGACCGCCGCCTCTTCGAACGCGCGGCGCTGGTCACCGCGATGCTGCTGCTGATGCGCCGGTCCGTCGCCGAGGCCGAGGACCGCGTCCGGGGCGAACTCCTCGACGACCTCCTCGCGGGCCCGGGCGCATCCGCCCACCGCGACGGCGGCAGCCTCACCCTGCGGGCGCGGCGTCTCGGCGTCGACCTCGGCCGGCCCCATGCCGTCGCCGCCCTCGACTGCGAACCGGCTCTGCGCCCCCGCCTCGCCGCGGAGACCGCCCGCACCGCCCGCGGACTCGGAGGCCTCGCGGGCACCCGGCACGGCCACGTCGTCCTGCTCGCGCCCTCCGACCGGCCCGGAGCCCTCGCCCGCGGCCTCGCAGCCGACCTCTCCCGCGTCCTCGGCGCCCCCGTCACCGCGGGCGCCGCCGGGCCCGGGACCGGGCCGGAACACCACGCCCACCTGTACGCCGAGGCCGTGCGCTGCCTCGGGGCCCTGCACGCGCTCGACCGCACCGGCGAGGGAGCCGACACCGCCGAGCTGGGCTTCGTCGGCGTCCTGCTGGGCGACCGGGCCGACATCGGCGCGTACGTCGGGCGGGTCCTCGGCCCCGTCCTCGCCTACGACGCCGAACGGGGCACCGACCTGGTGCGCACCCTGGAGGCCTACTACGCCCGGGGAGCCAGCCTCTCGCGCGCCAAGGACGCCCTCCACGTCCACGTGAACACGGTCGTCCAGCGCCTCGACCGCGTCGCCCAACTGCTCGGCCCCGGCTGGAACAGCCCCGACAGCGCGCTGGAGATCCAGCTGGCGCTCCGCCTGCACCGCCTCGCCCGTGGCACCGACACGCCACCGCACCCCTGACGGGGGCGGTGGTACCGCACGACGAAGCGGGCCGGCCCCCGAGACGATCGAAGGGCGACGTCAGGGTCCACGTCCCGGCTGGCGGGATGGCCGTGCACCCGGCCCGCATCCCCGGTGCGGGCCCGGCGTCCGTCGCTCCCGGCTATTCCGCGATAATGATCTTGCCGTTGACCTCGGCCTGCGGGGTGTCCGGGCCCGGCTTGGGAGTGGTGAGCCCCTTCAGGAGCTGGGCGAGGTCGACGCCGGTGGTGGAGCCGAGGAGTTCCGTGCCCTGGGCGACGTTGTCGGCGACCGTGCGGGACAGCCTGCTCGCGCCGTCGGTGGAGATGACGGTCGTCTTGTCGATGGCGGCGAGGGGTTCGGCCGCCTTGGCGACGACCTGGGGCAGGGCTACGCCCCGGAACGGCGGCCGTGGTCGCGGGCGAAGGCGTCGAGGATCTGCCGCGGTGTGCCGCCGGTGTGCAGGAACCGCTGGTCGAGGATGAGCGCGAGGTCTTCCAGCGCGGCGCGGAGTACCGCTGCCGAGAGCCGGACGTCCGGATGGCGGGCGCCGGCGGCCTGGTCCGCGAGATTGCCCGCGTAGGTGATGTGGCGGGCGAGGGAGGTGCGGTCGTCGCCGTCGTGGAAGTAGTAGGACTCGGCGTACTGCATGAAGTCGACCGAGACCACCGAGAACCCCGCCGCCAGACTGTCCACGATCGCCGCCCCCGCGTGGGTGTCGATCCGCTCGGTCGTGGGATGGGTGCGCGAGAGGTGGGACAGGCGCAGAGCCAGCGCGCGGCGGCGGGCGAGCGCCGGGTAGATGCCGAGGGTCCACGAGACCGTCGCGGTCAGCAGGACGAAGCCGACGAGGGCTTCCATCGGGGCCAGGACGCGCAGCCAGCCCTCGCCCGGTGCGATGTCTCCCAGGCCGAGCGTGGAGACGTGGACCAGGGAGACGTACAGCGCGTCGACGAACCTTGCGTGCTCGGCGGGCTCGAGTCCGGCGGTATACGTGAATCCGCCCGGCATGTGCGGCCAGTAGACCAGCGCCCACCCCACCACCACCGTCAGGGCCCAGGTCGCGACCACGCCCACCATCGCCAGGGGACCGGCCAGCCCCGAGGCCCGGCGGCCCGCCGCGAGGCGGCCGGACAACCGCCACGCGCCCGTCATGATCAGTCGGCTCAGACCCCCGTGCCGGGTCGGGTGCCACAGGGTATGGAACACATCCCGCAGGACGTACAGCACCATACCGACCCCCGCAAGGTTGAACAGCCAGGCCATCCGACTCCCCTTTCCTCGACGTGGCTCCTATACCCGCCTTCCGCCGGTGGCCGCGCGAACGTCAGTCCGGTGGCAGGTGTCCACCGATGGTGAAGGCGGCAGAGGCTCCCGCCGGCACCGGCTGCCAGTGCGCGGTGGCCGGCCGGAAGCACCACTGCCGGTTCCCGGGGTCGCGCAGGGCGGCGACCGCCGTCCTGGCCATCAGGGCTGCGATGACGAGGGCCGGCGCCCGGAGCGTCGCGCCCCCCTGCTCCCTTCCCGCTGTGTCAGCGGACGGCACCGGGCTCAGCGGTGCGCTGGTAGATGTCCGGGATGCCGTCGGCGTCGGCGTCGAGCGTCTCCTCCTCGTACAGGCGCCGGTAGATCCCGTTGCGGCGCCGGAGCAGGAAGGCGGCCAGTACGGCGGCGATGAGGGAGCCGACCAGGACCGCGGCCTTGACGTGCTCACCGGCTTCCGCACCGGGGAAGGCGAGTTCGCCGATGAGGAGGGCGACGGTGAAGCCGATCCCCGCGAGGACGGCGAGGCCGAAGACGTCGGCCCAGGCCAGATCCGGGTTGAGGCGGGCACGGGTGTAGCGGGCGGCGAGGTAGGTGCCGCCGAACACGCCGAGGATCTTTCCGGCCACCAGTCCGACGACGACGCCGAGGGGTTCGGGGCTGGTGAAGACCTCTGCCAGAGCGCCGCCGGAGATGGAGACGCCGGCGGCGAAGAGGGCGAAGAGGGGGACGGCCACGCCGGCGGAGAAGGGGTGGAGGAGGTGCGAGGTGCGGGCGCCGGGCGACGTCTCCTCGCCCTTGTCGGTGGTGGTGCGCAGGATCAGGCCCATGGCGACTCCGGCGACGGTGGCATGGATGCCGCTGTTGTACATCAGGGCCCAGATGGCCATGCCGAGCGGGACGTACCACCACCAGCCGCGTACCCGGAACCGCTGCAGCGCGTAGAAGACGGCGAGGCCGGCGAGGGCGCCGCCGCGGCGAGCCGGCTGCCGGACTGTTGCGGGCCGGCGTAGGAGACCGCTTCCAGGGCGACGGTGCCCCGGCCCGTCGCGGCCGCGACCGCCCGATCGTCCGGCAGCAGCTGCGGTCCGCGCTCCCCGCTGTACTCGGCTCCCTCGGCGCCGGCCGGGTCGGCAGTCGTCGCTGACAGCAATGCCAGCGTGCACAGCCCGGGATCGGCCACCTCCCCCCGGCCCGGCGGGGTGCGCTCCACGGCCCGCAGCAGCAGCCCGTCCGCCTGGACGACCTTGCCCGTGCCTGCGACGGCGGTCGCCGCCAGTGCGGGCGCCGCTGTGTCCGCGTCCGAGAGCACGGTGGTCGAGGAGTCGAGCTCACGCAGGTCGATGCCGGGGTCGGCGATGATCGCCGCCTGATCGAGCAGTTCCTCCAGGTGCTGCCCGAGCTTGCGGTTGTAGAGCCGGATCACCAACCTCAGCCTCGGGTTCAGCCGCCGGGCCAGCAACGCCGCCCGCAAGTTGGTCTCGTCGTCCTCGTAGACCAGCGCCAGTGCCGAGGCGCCCGCCACCCCGGCCGCCGCCAGCACCTCCTCGGTGGGTTCGACGGCCTCCACCCACCGCACTTCCCGTCCCGTCGGCCGCTCGGCGGACTCCGGACGAGTGGGCCGCGAGGAGGGAAACCGGGCCCACAGGCCGGCACCGAGACCGAACCCGCCCCCGAATCGGGGGTCCGCCCCGGCCTGGCCGGCCGGGCGTGTCGGCACCACGAGCGTCACCCGCTCCCGGTACACGTCCCGAAGCTCGGCCGTCAGGCGATGGGCCAGCCCGTCGTCCCCACAGACCACCATCCGGCCCCCTGCGCCCGGGGGTTGGGGTGACGAAGACGACGATGACACGATTCCAGGATGCACGGCCCCTCCAATGTCCCCGAGGGCCACGTCCCGAACAGCGGTCACGGCCTTCCCACCGCCACCCGCACGCACTGGACGGGCGCAACGGCAGAGCCGTCGCCACCGCCGCCTCGCCACTCACCGCCGCCGGAGCCCCCCGACACCCCCGGCAGCGCGCGACCCACCACGACTCCCCGCACACAAGCCCGGATCACGGCAACTGGTTCGCGTTCTCATCCTGCACGGGCCCGCCCTTCTCCGCACTGCCGGTGGCGGGCAGTCTTCACGCCTCTGTGATGCCGGTGTCGGCAGCGTCCGGTGCCGCATGCCACCCTTGTCCGGCGTCAAGGACGTGTCAGAGAAGCGTCGGGATCGGGGAGCAATCGTGGCAGAACGCACCGTGGCGGAGGAGTATCTGGCGGGGTACGCCCCGTTGCTGCTCGATGCCTGCGGCACCGGCCGCCGCCTCACCCGGGCCGAACTGGATGCCCGCCGAGCCGAGGGTGAGCGGGCGGCCGAGGCGAATCTGGGCCTGCGCGTCCTCGTACGCGCACACCTGGCCGAGGCACGCAGAGTCCAGGAATCCCTGACCGCGCCACAGACCGCCGGTCTGCTCGCCGTCGTCGAGCAGGCGCTGGACGCCTTCACCGAGGGCTTCGAACGGGCACCCCAGCTGGCCGTACGTCAGGAGGAGGCCGCACGAAGGGAGTTCATCGACGACCTTCTCTACGGAGGCAGCGACCTCGGCCGCCTCGCCGAGCGCGCCGAGCGCTTCGGCCTGCGCCTGTCCGGTGCCCACGCGGTGGCCGTCGCCATCGGCCCGGAGCCGTACGGGGACGGCTATCCCGTGGCTCGGAGCATCGAAGCGGCCGTCCACGCCCGCTTCGGGAACCGGCACACCCTGCTGGCCACCAAGGAAGGCCGCCTCATCTGCGTCGCACCGGGCGATCAGCCCGATGTCCTGGCGTTCTTCGCCAAGCAGGCGTACGCGGCGACCGACGGCGGCCGGGTCGCCGTGGGCCGCACCCATCCCGGACCGGGCGGTGTCGTCCACTCCTACGAGGAGGCCCTCAACGCCCTGGACCTCGCCGACCGGATGAACCTGGAAGGACCCGTCCTGCACGCCTCCGACCTGCTCGTCTACCCGGTCCTCGCGCGGGACCGCCAGGCGATGTCCGACCTCGTGGAAACCACCCTCGGCCCGCTGCGGGAAGCCCGCGGCGGGGCACAGCCGTTGATCGACACGCTCTCCGCCTACTTCGACTGCGGCTGCGTCGCCGTGGAAGCCGCACGCCGCCTCTCACTCAGCGTGCGCGCCCTGACCTACCGGCTGGAACGCATACGCTCCCTCACCCAGACCGACCCGGGCGACCCCCGGCACCGCTACACCCTCCAGACCGCAGTCATCGGGGCGCGGCTACTGGGCTGGCCGGACGCCTCGTCCTGACTCCGGGAAGGGACGTCGGAAGGTGAACCGGTGGCCGAGCTGGCCAGTCGTTTCTTCCCGATTGCGGAGACAGGTCTGGCCGCCGGGTCAGACGTGCAGGTCACGCAGCCGGTAGCCCACAGCCCCAAAGCCTGTCGCGAGCACCGCGACGGCGACCATGAGGAGGGAGGCCGGCCAATGGGCCGCAGCGTCGGGCACGGCGGCAAGATGGGTGAACGGGGAGAGCTGGGCCACCCACTTCGGCAGTCCCGAGCTGTCGGCGAGAACTTTCAAAAGGAATCCGCCCGCAGCCGGTAGCGAGCCGACGAGGGCGACAGCCCGTGGTGTCCAGCCCAGTGCGAGCACGCCGGCGCCCAGGCACAGGAACGCGATCGGCAGCACGTTCCAGGCACCGGCGAGGGCAGCGGCAAGGCCGAGGTCGGCGCCGGCGGCCTGAGTCCCGGCCCAGGTCGCCAGACCGGCCACCGTCACGAGAACGACGACGCCCCCGCACACGGCGGTGATCTCACCGAAGAGCAGGCGCGTCCGGGTGACGGGCTGGGCGAACAGCAGGGTCAGCCGTCGGCCGGCCTCGTCGGCGGCGAGGGCGGCCAGGCGGACGGCGGCAAAGGTCCCGGCAGGGACGGCCAGCAGCGCGAACAGAGTCGACGCGTATCCGCGGACGGTGCCGAGCCCGGCGAATCCGGCCTGTGCAGCGAGCTCCGCGAAGTTCGGGTTGTCAGTGAGGAAGGCCGTCATGGACAGGGCCAGTACCCCGATGAGCAGGTAGTAGGCGCCGACCCCGGCGGACCAGGCGGCCAGGGGCCGCAGCGTTCGGCGTACGGCGAAGCCCTGGACCGAGCCGAGCAGCCTCAATCCGGGGGCCCTGCCGGAGGTCGGGCGCAGACAGCCGCCCCGGATGTCGCGTCGCCCGGAAACCGTTACCGCGGTGATGGCGAGAGCGAGGCAGGCGGCGGCGAGAGGCAGCAGGGGCCCGAGGCGAGCCCCGTCGTAGGGGCGGGTCAGGGCGGTCAGCCCGAACGGGGTGAGCCAGCGCATCCATTCCAGGGCCGGAACGCCGTCCGCGACCATCTTCGCCAGCAGGCCGACGCCGAGGAAGGTCACGGCTGCGCCGCTGGCCGACCCCCGAGAAGCGAAGACCTGAGCGGTCATCGCACCGACCGCGGCAAAGAACACACCGCACAGAGCCAGGCCCGCGCCGTGTACCGCGGCCCCGCGCGCAGAGGCGCCCGAGGCGACCAGAGCAGCGAATGCCGCTGTGCCGGCGGCGAGTTGCACCGCGGCCAGGACGGCGACGTGGTGCGCCACGACGGTGGTGACGGGAACTCGGCCGGCGAGCAGGACATCCCACCGGCCTGCGTCCTCCTCCCCCCGGGTGATCCGTGTCGCAGCGAGCAGCCCCCACACGGCGAGCACCACGGCCAGCGCGGTGCCCGTGCGCCAGACGGCGAAGCCGCCGGGGTCGTCCAGCGCGGCCGGTTCGCCGAACAGGGTTCGGATCGCCGGGTTTCCTGCCAGTGCCTCCAGCGCTGCGGCGTCTTCCACGTCCTCGAAGGCGCTTCGATGGGCGGCGACCGCCGCCGCCGACATCACGGCGGTCAGCGCGATCGCGACGAGCATGCCTCGCCTCACCTGACGCCAGGCCAGTGCCGTCACCGCCCGCCACGGCGCCCGGCTGCACACGACGGACTCCCCCTGTACGGATGCGGAAGTCATGGCCGGGGCCCGCCGTAGTACCCGAGGAAGATCTCCTCCAGGGAAGGCTCCCTGACCGCGAGGCTGGTGACGTCCGCCGCCGACAGCGCCTGCAGCACGGGCCCGGGCGGACCGGTGAGAGTGAACCGCAGCGAGGTGGGACCGGTCACCTCGACCGCCTCCACGGCGGCCACGCGGCTCAGATCCGGTGGCGCGACGGCGAACGACACCGCCACCTCGGTGCGGTGCATGCGCCGCAGGTCCGCCACGGCGGCGACGTCGACGAGACGCCCGCCGCGCAGAATCGCCACCCTGTCGCAGACTGCCTCGACCTCGGAGAGCTGATGGGAGCTGAGGAACACGGTCTGGCCGCGGTCGCGCGCCTCACCGACAGCGCGCTGGAACTCGCGCTCCATCAGCGGATCGAGGCCGCTGGTCGGCTCGTCCAGCACCAGCAGGGGCGCCCGGCTCGCAAACGCGACCACCAGCGCCACCTTCTGCCGGTTGCCCGTCGAGTACGCCCGTCCCGGTTTCGACAGGTCGAGCTCGAAGCGCCGCACCAGCTCATCCCGGTAGGGCCGGTCGATACCCGGGCCCGTGCGTGCCAGCAGTTCGAGGATTTCGGCTCCGGTCAGCTGCGGCCACAGCACTACGTCGGCGGGCACATAGGCCAGGCGCCGGTGCGTCATGGCGACATCACGCGCGTCCTGGCCGAAGACCGAGGCGCGACCGCCGGTGGGGCGGGCAAGTCCGAGGATCAGCCGGATGGTCGTGGATTTGCCGGCGCCGTTCGGGCCGAGGAATCCGAATACCTCGCCGGGTGCGACACTCAGGTTCAGCCCGTCCAGGGCCAGGACACGGCCGTAGCGCTTGCTCAGCGATTCCGTGGAAACGGCGTGCGGGACCATTGCGGGCCTCCGGTTCGGCGCGGCGGGCACACGGCCCCTCATCGCCGACCAGGCTTCCCGGCACTCCGTCGACGAACGTACTCGCGCGGGAACGCACCGCACAAGACCACGGGGTCAACAGTCACCCTGCTCGCAAGCGGCAGCGCCGGCTGGTTCGCCGACGCGGGCGTCCGGCTGCACGTGCTCCGCAAGATCGCCGGACACGGCTCGCCGGATGACCGCCGTCTGACCCGCTCGGACCGGACGGGTCCCCAACCGGTCCCCAAAACGATCTCGAGGCCGTATCGGATGCTTCCGATACGGCCTCTGACCTGCGTATTCGCAAGTCGGGACGACAGGATTTGAACCTGCGACCCCTTGACCCCCAGTCAAGTGCGCTACCAAGCTGCGCCACGTCCCGATGCCCGCTGACCTGGGGTTTCCCCTCGGCCGAACGCGCATGAGAACAATACCGCACTCCGCGGGGTGGTCGCGCGCACCTTTCCGGTCCGGCGGCGCCGCGGCCGGCTGTTGACCTCAAGCAGACTTGAGGTTGCATGATCCACCCATGTCTCACGCAACCGCGGACCCCGGGGTCCGCCACGAGGACCTGGGCCGCCTGATGGCGCTCATGACGGGGGCCGAGAAGCACGGCCCCGCCGCCACCTCCACGCTCGACGTGCTGTGGGTGCTGTACGACCGCGTCCTGCGGGTCGCACCGGTGACGGCCGGAGATCCCGGCCGGGACCGGTTTCTGCTGTCCAAGGGGCACGGCCCGATGGCCTACTACGCCGTGCTCGCCGCGAAGGGGTTCTTCCCCGTCGACTGGCTGAGCGGCTTCGGCTCGTACGACTCCCCTCTCGGCCACCACCCGGACCGCGTCCTGGTCCCCGGGGTGGAGATCGCCAGCGGCTCGCTCGGCCACGGCCTGCCGCTCGCCGTCGGCAGCGCCCTCGGCCTGCGCGCGCAGGGCCTGGCCGATCCGGCCGTGTGGGTGCTGATCGGCGACGCCGAGCTGGACGAGGGCAGCAATCACGAGGCCCTCGCCTACGCGGGCTCCGCGGGCCTGGAGCGCCTGCACACCGTGGTGATCGACAACGACTCGGCGACGCACGGCTGGCCCGGCGGCGTCGCCTCCCGCTTCGAGGCGGCCGGCTGGTCGGCGGCGACCGTGGACGGCCGCGACCACGAGGCGCTGTACGCGGCGTTCACCGCGCCGCACCCCGGCCGGCCGCACGCCGTCGTCGCCCGCGTCGAGAAGAAGGCCTGACCGGCCCGAGGGGAACCCGAGGGTTCCGGAGATTCTGGAGGATTGTGTGGACACCATGCGGGAGCGGTTCGTCTCCGTGACGTCGCAGCTGCTCGACGAGGACCCGCGGCTGGCGCTGGTGCTGGCCGAGATCACCATGGACGGGTTCCGCCCCGCCCGGGAGCGCCACCCCGACCGGGTGCTGAACGTGGGGATCCGGGAGCAGCTGCTGATCGGGGTGGGCGGGGGGCTGGCCCTCACCGGGATCCGGCCGATCATGCACACGTTCGCCAGTTTCCTGGTGGAGCGGCCGTTCGAGCAGGTCAAGCTGGACTTCGGGCACCAGGGCACGGGGGGTGTGCTGGTCAGCGCCGCGGCGAGCTACGACTGGCCGGCCGGCGGCTTCACGCACATGGCGCCGGGCGACGTGGCCCTGCTGGACACCCTGGACGGCTGGACGGTGCACGTTCCGGGCCATCCGGACGAGGCGGAGGCGCTGCTGCGGCACGCGTACGCCGCCGGGGACGACAAGGTGTACGTCCGGCTTTCGGCGCTGTCGAACGGGGCGCCGCGCCCCGTGGACGGCTCGCGAATGGAGACCGTCCGGGAGGGCGGCTCGGGGGTGGTCGTGGCGGTCGGCCCGATGCTGGACAACGTCCTCGCCGCGACGGAGGGCCTGGACGTGACGGTCCTGTACGCGGCGACGGTCCGGCCCTTCGACGGGGCCGCGCTGCGCGCGGCGGCCGGCCGGGCCGCGGCCGACGTCGTGCTGGTCGAGCCGTACCTGGCCGGCACGTCGGCGGGGGCCGCGGCCGAGGCCCTGGTCGACGTCCCGCACCGGGTGCTGGGGCTGGGCGTGGGCCGGGCGGAGCTGCGCCGCTACGGCACGGTCGACGAGCACACCGCGGCGCACGGCCTGGACGCCCGCTCGCTGCGCGAGCGGATCACCGCCTTCCTGCGCTGAGGCGGCGGGTCACCGGCGGGCGAGTTCGGGGTGTGCCGCGGCGAGCCGCCGCGGGGCGGCCTGGAGCCAGGAGTCGACGAGGATCGCCCGCAGTTCGGCCACGTCCTGGAGGGCCGCGAGGCGGACGCGGAGCCACGCGTAGGCGTCGTCGTGGCCGGCCCGGAGGAAGAACTTTCCGGGCTCGGCCGCGATGAGCTCCTCGCGTTCCTCTCGGGGGCACTTCACGCCCACGGAGGCGTCGTCCTCCTCCAGGGCGGCGAAGATCCGCCCGCCGACCCGGAAGGCGGGCATGCCCCAGGCGGGCTTCTCGCTGCTGTCGGGGAGCGACAGCGCGACCGTACGGACGTCCTCGGCGGTCACGGCCATCCCGACGCCTCCTTCCGGCACCGCGGGGGCGCCGCCGTCGACCGTAGCGTCTGCCGCGGGCCGCCGCGCGGCGCCGGGCCGGGAGGATCAGCCGGCGCGGCGGGCGGCCTCGCGGGCCTGGAGGATCCCGCCGAGTTCCGCGGCCAGCGCCTTGATGCCCGCGAGGCCCTCGGTGCCCCACTTGCGGGGCTCGACGTCCACCGCGCACACCGTGCCGAGCACCATGCCGCCGCGGTCCGTGAGGGGGGCTCCGGCGTAGCTGCGGACGCCGCTCTCGTCGACGACGGCGTTCCCGGCGAACCGGGCGAAGTCGCGTACGTCCTCCAGGACGAGGGCCCGGCCCCGCACGACGACGTGCGGGCAGTAGCCGCGGTCGCGGGGCAGCACCCGGGCGGGGTATCCGCTCGCGGAGGCGCCGGGGACGTGGTGCAGTCCGGCGAAGAACTGGCGTTCCTCGCCGACGAAGTTGACGCCCGTGTACGGGGCGCGCAGCTCCTCGGCGATGTGCCGCGCGAAGGCGTCGAGCTCGCCTTCGGCCCGCTCGCCGAGGCCCAGTTCGCGCAGCCGGACGGCGCGCGCGGGCGCCTCCCGGTCGACGGGCGTGAGCAGCAGGTGTCCGGTCGACTCGTAGTGGGTCACGTCGGTTCCCCCCGATCCGTGGGCTGGGCGGGCACGGCCGGTGCGGCCGTGGACAGCAGGTGGTGGACGAGCTCGGCCAGGACGGCCGTCGCGGAGCCCGTGAGCCGGGCGTCGCAGTGGACGACGGGCACGCCGGGGGTGAGCCCGACCGCTTCGCGGACCTCCCCGGCGGTGTAGCGGTGGCCGCCGTCGAACTCGTTGACGGCGACGACGAACGCGATGCCGCGCCGTTCGAAGAAGTCGACGGCGGGGAAGCAGTCGGCGAGGCGGCGGGTGTCGGCGAGGACGACGGCCCCGAGCGCCCCGGCGCACAGCTCCTCCCACAGGAACCAGAAGCGCTCCTGTCCGGGCGTGCCGAAGAGGTACAGGACGTGGCCGGTGTCCAGGGTGATCCGGCCGAAGTCGAGGGCGACGGTCGTGGCCCTCTTCGCGTCGACGCCGTCGAGGGGGTCGGTGTCCGCGCCGATGCCGCTGAGGAGTTCCTCGGTGCACAGCGGCGGGATCTCGCTGACCGCGCCGACGAAGGTCGTCTTGCCCGCGCCGAAGCCGCCCGCGACGAGGATCTTCAGCGTCGCCGCCCGGGCGGTGGTGGCGGTTCCGGGGAGGTCACAACCTGCGGCGTAGGCCATCGAGCACCGCCTGCAGGAGGGTCCGGTCGTCGGCGGCGGCGCACGGCCCGCCGCCGGGGAAGCGCGGCGCGGACGCCGTGACGGCCCCGGCTTCGACCAGGTCGGACAGGAGGACCTTCGCCACCGCCGCGGGGAGCCGCAGCTGCCCGGCGACCTCGGCGACGGTGACGGCCGCGGCGCCCGCGCAGAGCCGCAGGGCGGCGGTGTGCTCGGCGCCGAGGGGGGCGCGCGGCCGCGCCCCGGTCGCGGCCACCGAGGAGAGCAGGTCGAGGGCGACGGCCGGCCGGGTGCGGCCGCCGCTGGCCGTGTACGGGCGCACGACCCGCCCTGCGGAGTCGTCGAGCCAGGGCGCCGGCTCGCGCGGGCCCCCCTTGCCGGGCACGGCGCGGGCCCGGATCACTCCGCTGCGGCGGCGGGCCGCCGGGGCGGGGCCGCCAGGTAGGGGCGGACGCTCTTGACGAGCATGGCCATCTCGTAGCCGAGGACGCCGGCGTCGGCTTCGCGGTCGGCGAGGACGGCGAGGCAGGTCCCGGATCCGGCGGCCGAGACGAAGACGAGGGCGGTGTCGAGTTCGACGACGACCTGCCGTACTTCGGCGCCGTCGGCGAACCTGGCTCCGGCGCTGCGGCCGAGGGAGTACAGGCCGGAGGCGAGGGCGGCCAGGTGGTCGGCGGCGTCCGCGTCGAGGCCGTGGAGGCATGTGACGAGGCCGTCGCGGGTCAGCAGCACGGCGCTGCGGGTGTACGGGACCCGCTGCACGAGTCCGCTGAGCAGCCAGTCGAGGTCGGAGAGCCGGCTGGTCGCCGTTGCGGTGTCGCCGCCCATGGTGGTGCGCTCCTTGCTGGGTCCGGACTCGGGGTCCGGCATCGGGGTGCGGGTGGGGGTGGGGGTCATGTCTCGCCGTCCGCCTGGGCGAGGCCGAAGC